>UQMQ01000046.1 GCA_900542245.1 uncultured Eubacteriales bacterium | reverse complement strand
ATGTGCGCATAGAAATCTCTGATTTCGTTATGCGCACTTTTGTCCTGAATCTTTTCACCGGGAAACCATGTTGACGGTTTCGCTCCGCGGGTAGGCGCGGGGAAAATGCTTTCGCGGTGATTCTTATATTTTAGCACCGGCGCGCCGCTTTGTCATCAATTATTTGCCGGCTGTTTGCGCATACAATCTGCTGCCTGCTTTTGCTGATCTCGCAGCAGCCGATGCTGACGCGGCCGGCCGCGCGCATATTAAATTTATTTAAGGTCATTTTGGAAAACTTGCCTGTGGATTTTCGTGCGGAGATGATGTATACTAGATTTGCGCGGAGCACTTTTGCGCACGCGCACGCAGTCATAAAAGAAACAAGGGGAATGGATAAGATGAGAACAGACAACGTAAAAATGAATAGACAAACAACAGATGACGCAAGAGGACAGCGGTTTTCTCTGCTGCTCCTGCTGTGCTTCTGTATGATGCTGCTTTTGAGCGGCTGCGGCAGTGAGCCTTCTTATGAGCTGGACGAGACGGCGCTGGCGGTGGAACTTTTGGAAAACGGCAGCTTTGACTGTGAGCTTTATCAAGTCAAAGCGGAGCGTATCAGCGATTTTATCTCGATCGACGCACCGGAGAAGGAAATCCTCTGCATGGGCAACGGCACCTACGCGGATTCCTTCGGTATCTTTACGCTGGCGGACACGGATGCCGCCAAGAGCGCCTTGGAAACGGTGCAGACGTATTTGACGGATTTACAGGATTCATACCAGGATTATCTGCCTGCGGAGGCGGATAAAATCGCGAATGCGGTCGTGCTGCAAAAGGGTCGCTATGTGGTGTTCTGCGTCAGTCCGGACGCGGAGACCATGCGGGAAACCATCGAGGGCGCGTTTGTCGAAACAGAGGAGGCGCCGAATACCGACGACACCGACAAGGCAAAAAGCAATGAAGCGCAAAGTGAAACGAACGGCGCGGCAGCCGTCGGACAGGCAGGAGGAAACGCGGACGGCGTATATCCTGTGATCAATTCTAAGGCGAAGGTCAATCAACTGGGCAATCTTGCTGTCATCGGTGATAAAGCCTATGAACTCTATACTTATTTGGATAAACCGGCGGAAACCTATGCCAAGGCGGTCAACAAAGCAGCCAAGGCGCTGGAGGGAAAAACGGCGGTATATGACCTTTTGATTCCATTAAGCTCCGGCATTACACTGCCGGATGCGGCTTACGGCAAGATTACATCCAGCGACCAGAAAAAGGCGATGGACGCGATTGAAGCAAAATTGCGCGAGGACGTCAAGGTCATCGATCCTTACGAAAAGCTGATGCAGCATAGAGATGAATATATCTATTTCGGGACGGATCACCACTGGACGGCGGACGGCGCGTATTATGCCTACGAGGCGTACTGTGAGTCAAAAAATCTGCTGCCGATCAGCAGAGGCAGACACGAGAAACGTGAATTTGACGGATTTCTGGGCAGCTTCTATAACGATACGAAGAGTAAAAAGCTCCAAAAGCATCCGGATACAGTGACGGCTTACGAACCAATCAGCAAGAACATTTCCATGGAGTGCGAGGAAGCGAACGGCAGCAAGCCGTCTTATCCGGTCATCTATGATGTAGCGAAGCATCCGGCATCGCTCAAATACAACGCCTTTTTGGCGGGGGATCATGCGTATGCGAAAATTACCAACGAAGATCTGACGGACGGTTCCTCCTGCGTTGTCGTAAAGGAATCCTTCGGCAATGCGTTTGTGCCGTTTTTGGTGGACCATTATCAGACGGTCTATGTGATCGATTATCGCTACTGGGATCAAGACCTTATCAGTTTTGTGGAAAAGAAGCAGGCGGACGATTTGATCTTTGTCAATAATCTGTCGATGATCCGCAGTGACTATCTGACGGGTCGGTTGGCACAGCTCATCAACAAATAGGAGAGCGGCAGGCTGCGTGGGACGCTTTCGGTCTATGCAAAGGTGCATATGCCGGACAATTTTGATATAGACGAACAAAGTGTGGGCGCAAACCATAAAAAGTTCGTAAAAAACACGAATTCCGTTGTCGAAACGAAATTTTCACGAAAAAAACAAAATAAAAAAACGAACGATGAGTTGACTTTTCGGACAGCGGGATTATGATAAATATATCAGAACCGCTGTTTCTTTTTTGGTCGAAACCGGCGGGGGTGCAGAGCGGGCACAACACCAGTATGACAGCAGAAGCGCAAAGATCAAAACGAGCGCATATCGAAGATAAAAGAAGATAGAAACAAAAAGAAAAAAGGAGTGCAGCAAAATGAAAAAAATAGCGATTATTATGGGGAGTGACAGCGATTTTCCGGTCGTCAAGGCTGCTGCAGATACGCTGCAGGAACTGGAGATTCCGTTTGCGGTGCATGTCTATTCGGCGCACCGTACGCCGGAGGCGGTGCAGGCATTTGTAAGCGCCGCGCGCCAAAACGGTTTCGGCGTGATCATCGCGGCTGCGGGTAAAGCTGCGCATTTGGCGGGTGTGCTGGCGGCAGGTACGACACTGCCGGTCATCGGGATTCCGATGAAATCCTCCGCGCTGGACGGCATGGACGCGCTGCTTTCGACCGTACAGATGCCGCCGGGTATTCCGGTCGCGACGGTTGCCATCGACGGCGCGGTCAACGCGGCGCTTTTGGCAGCGGAGATCCTCGCGGTGAGCGACGATGCCATCGCGGAGAAGCTTGCGGCAAAGCGCGAGGCAGGAAAACAAAAGGTTTTGGCGAAGAATCGCGCCATTGAGGCGCAGTATCCGCCGCTGTAGAGCGGGCAGTTTCGCGGACGGCTGTTCGGCATGTCGCACAGATGGCGTTTCGTGGTGATACTTAGGAGATGGTTCCTAAAAAAACGCATTTCCCAAGCAACAAGGATTCCGAGGCGCTTGCGGAGATGGATGTGCCACGCAACAAGCATTGATTGACAAGGTTTATATTTCACAATACAGAAAAAGAAATGGAGAAGAAAAATGGAAAACAAATTGGTCTACACAGGGAAAACAAAAGACGTATTCGCACTGGAAAACGGAAATTATCTGTTGAAATTTAAGGACGACTGTACCGGCAAGGATGGCGTGTTCGATCCGGGTGAAAACGCGGTAGGGCTTACCATCGAGGGTGTCGGCGATGTCAACCTGCGTATGTCCGTTTATTTCTTTGAAAAAATCAACGCCGCGGGCATTCGCACGCATTTTGTGAGCGCGGATCTTGCAAAAACCACGATGGAAGTGCTGCCTGCAAAGGTCTTCGGCAAGGGGCTAGAGGTCATCTGCCGCTACAAGGCGGTCGGAAGCTTTTACCGCCGCTACAACGAGTATGTGGAGGAGGGCGCGGATCTTCCCGCTTATGTGGAAATGACGTTCAAAAATGACGCGTTGGGTGACCCGCTGGTAACCAAAGACGGTCTGGTTGTGCTCGGCGTGATGAGCGAGGCGCAGTACGACGCGATCAAGGAAGAAACGCAGAAAATCACGAAGATTGTCGCGGATGATCTGAAAGAAAAAGGATTGGACCTTTATGATATTAAATTTGAATTCGGCTATGACGCAGACGGCGATGTCATGCTGATCGATGAAATCGCATCCGGCAACATGCGCGTTTACAAGGACGGCGTCTATATTGACCCGATGACACTTTCCGAGCTTTTCTTCGCTTAGGACGATCGGAAAAGAGGCGAGAGGAAAGAGGCAGACGAAAGCGGTACGCAAAGGAAGCGCAGCCGCGATCACGAGCAATACGGAGGTAAAGTTTTGGGTGGTTTTTTTGGCGCGACATCAAAGCGCGACATTGTATTAGACGTTTTTTTCGGCGTGGACTATCATTCTCATCTGGGCACGCGCCGGGCAGGCATGGCCGCTGTAGACGCGGAAATTGGATTTCAGCGCGAGATCCACAAAATCGAAAATTCGCCGTTCCGGACCAAGTTTGAGGGTATTACCGAGGAAATGCGCGGAAACGCCTGTATCGGCTGTATCAGCGACAGCGATCCGCAGCCGATTTTGATCCGTTCTCATTTGGGAACCTACGCGATTACGGTCGTAGGCTGCATCAATAACGCGCAGGCATTGATCGAAGAATTTCTGGCTTCCGGACGGGGGCATTTTGAGGCGCATACCGGAGGCAAGATCAACGCGACCGAGCTGACGGCGGCGCTGATCGACCAAAAGGAAACCTTCGCGGAGGGAATTCGCTTCGCGCAGGAAAAAATCGAAGGTTCCATGTGCATCTTGATTTTGAAGGAGGACGGACATCTGATCGCCGCGCGCGACCGGCTTGGACGACTGCCTGTGCTGATTGGAAAGGATGAGGACGGATACTGCGTATCCTTTGAGTCTTTCGCGTTCCGCAAGCTGGAATACATCGCCTGTCAAGAACTGAAACCGGCGGAGATCGTCGAAATCACGCCTGAGCGCGTGACGGTGCTTGCCGAGGGACAGGAGGAAATGCGGATCTGCGCGTTTCTGTGGACCTACTACGGCTATCCGAACTCCTATTACGAGGGAATCAACGTGGAGGTCATGCGCAATCGCAATGGTGCGCTGCTCGCGAAACGCGACAGTGAGGTGGGACATTCCATGAAGCTGGATTATGTCAGCGGGGTGCCGGATTCGGGTACGCCGCACGCCATCGGTTATGCCAATACGAGCGGCATTCCGTTCGCGAGACCTTTTATCAAATATACACCGACCTGGCCGCGCAGCTTCATGCCGAACAGCCAAAAGGAGCGCAATCATGTCGCGAAGATGAAAATGGTGCCGGTGCATGATCTGATCGAGGGGAAACGGCTCTTGTTCGTGGATGACAGTATCGTTCGCGGCACGCAGCTCGGGGAAACGGTTCGCTTTTTGTATGAAAATGGCGCGAAGGAAGTGCATATGCGCTCCGCCTGCCCGCCGATCATGTACGGCTGTAAATATCTGAACTTTTCCCGGAGTACCTCAGAGATGGATTTGATCGCCAGACGCGCGATCCTGAAGCTGGAGGGCGAAGCAGGCACGGAGCATATAGAGGAATATCTTGACGGAAGAACCGAACGCGGCAAAGCGATGCGCAAGTGCATCTGCGAGGAACTGCATTTCGATTCTCTGGAATATCAGAGCCTTGATAATCTGATCGAGGCCATCGGACTTCCGGCGTGCAAGCTCTGCACCTACTGCTGGAACGGAAAGGAATAGAAAGGACGACAGACATGAACGAAAAATCAAGATCCGACAGCTACGCGGCTGCCGGCGTGGATATCACAGCGGGCTACAAGGCTGTGGAACTGATGAAAACTCATATCGCGAGAACCGTTTTGCAGGGCGGCAGCGAGGACATCGGCGGCTTCGGCGGCTTGTTTGAACTGGATATTACCGATATGCCGCATCCGGTACTGGTCAGCGGCACCGACGGCGTCGGCACGAAGCTGAAGCTCGCGTTTTTGATGGACAAGCACGATACAGTCGGTATCGACTGTGTGGCGATGTGCGTCAATGATATCATCTGCTGCGGCGCGAAACCGTTGTTTTTCCTGGATTATATCGCCTGCGGCAAGAATTTTCCGGAAAAAATCGCCTCGATCGTTTCCGGTATCGCGGAAGGCTGCGTGCAAGCAGGCTGTCAGCTCGTCGGCGGCGAAACCGCGGAAATGCCGGGCTTTTACAGCGTGGACGAGTACGACCTGGCAGGATTTTCGGTGGGCGCTGTCGATAAGGCGAAGGTGCTTGACAAAAAGACGATGCGCGCGGGAGATGTTGTGATCGGTCTGGCGTCCAGCGGTGTACATTCCAACGGATTTTCGCTGGTGAGAAAGGTGCTGGATGTAGAAAACGCCGATCTGACGGCGCCGGTTGACGCGCTCGGCGGCGCTTCGCTCGGCGAGACGCTTCTGACACCGACCAAAATCTATGTGAAGCCGATGTTGGCTTTGTTTGATGCAATCGACAGTGTTCGGGGGATTTCGCACATTACGGGCGGCGGCTTCTACGAAAATATTCCGCGCAGCATTCCGGACGGTCTCTGCGCGAAGATCCAAAAAGATGCGGTGCCGGTGCTGCCGATCTTCAAGCTGATCGCGGCGCGTGGGGAGATTTCGGAGCATGATATGTTCAATACGTTTAACATGGGCATCGGCATGACGGTCATCGTCGCGAAGGAGGACGCAGAGCGTGCCTGCGCGGTGCTTGCGGACGCGGGTGAGACACCGTATGTGCTCGGTGAGATCGTTACGGCCGCGGAAAACGGTGAGAAGGTAAGCTTATGCGAAAAATAAGGATCGCGGTATTTGTTTCCGGCGGCGGGACGAATTTGCAGGCGCTGCTTGACGCGCAGCAGGCGGGCAAGCTGCCGAGCGGCGAGATCGCGCTGGTGGTCGCAAGCCGCAGCGACGCTTACGCTTTGACACGCGCCGCGGAGGGCGGCATTCCGTCGGAGGTCGTGCGGAGAAAGGATTTTGAGGATCAGGCGGCCTATGAGGACGCGCTGACGTCTCTGATGCGGGAGAACAAGATCGATCTGATCGTGCTGGCGGGCTTTATGAGCATTCTCAGCAAAGCGTTTACGGATCGTTTCCCGCAGCGGATGATCAACATTCATCCGTCGCTGATCCCGTCATTTTGCGGCAAGGGGTTTTATGGAATCCATGTGCATGAGGCGGCGCTGCGCTACGGCGTGAAGGTCAGCGGCGCGACGGTACACTTTGTCAACGAGATTCCGGACGGTGGACAGATCATTCGGCAAAAGGCGGTGCCGGTGCTGCCGGGTGATACACCGGAGAGCTTACAGAAGCGCGTGATGGAAGAGGCAGAGTGGATCATTCTGCCGGAAGCAACAGAGGAGATTGCCGCGCGGCTTCTCGCGGAAGCATAGGACCTGCAAGCTGCAGTGACATCTTGCAGGCAGCGCGAAGATATGATACGATGACAGGAGGGAGAAAGAAGTATGAACAATCAACACAAGGGAGCGCAGGCATCACAGAAGCTTTTGTCCGCAGGGGACTATCTCAAAAAGAACCGCTATCCGGGCAGAGGCATTATTTTTGGCAGAACACCGAGCGGCAGACTCGCGGCTGCCTATTTCATCATGGGCCGGAGTGCCAACAGCCGCAATCGTATTTTCAGCGTGAAGGAGCCGGGCAGCCTCTATACGCAGGCTTTCGATCCGGAGAAGGTCGAGGACCCATCGCTGATTCTGTATCGCGCGGCGGCTAGATTCCCGCAGCGTTTGATCATCACCAACGGAGACCAGACCGATACCATCTATCAGGCGTTTTCCGAGGGACGGACAGCCAGAGAGGCGCTGCAGACCCGCTGCTTCGAGCCGGACGAACCGAACTATACGCCGCGTATCAGCGGCGTAGCAACCTATACCGGCAGTGATTTTACTTATGAACTGAGCATTCTCAAGAGCAGTGACGAGAAAGGAAGCGGATGCGAGAGATTTTTCTTCTCCTATCCGTCTGCCTGCGGTGTCGGACATTTGATCCATACCTATGAAGGGGACGGACAGCCGCTGCCGGCCTTTACCGGAGAACCGCGCAAAATCGTGATTCCGGAGGGACTCGGCACGCTGACGGAAGAGCTTTGGCAGGCTTTGGACGAAGAAAACAAGGTTTCCCTGTTTGTCATCCAGACCAATCCGGACGGTAGCGATCCGGAAGTTCGTATCATCAACAAGAACCAGAAATAATTGGCGCAAAATCAGAAGCCCGGGAGGAAGCAGAGGCGGAATTCTGCGAAGACCCGAACAAGGATAAGACTTGAAAGGAAGAGGCAATGAAAGAATATGAACTCAAATACGGATGCAATCCGAATCAGAAGCCGGCGCGCGTCTTCATGGAAAACGGCGCGGACCTGCCGATGGAGATCTTAAACGGCAGACCCGGCTATATCAATCTGCTGGACGCGATGAACAGCTGGCAGCTGGTCAGAGAGATCCGCGAGGCGCTCGGCGTGTGCGCGGCGACTTCGTTCAAGCACGTCAGCCCAACCTCAGCGGCCATCGGTCTCCCGATGAGCGAAAACCAAAAAAAGGCCTTCTTTGTAGATGACATCGAAGGACTGGACGATTCGGAAATCGCGACGGCTTACGCGCGTGCCAGAGGCACCGACCGCATGAGCTCCTTTGGAGACTGGATCGCGCTTTCGGACAAATGTGATGTGACCTGTGCGCGCCTAATCGCGCGGGAGGTATCTGACGGCATCATCGCGCCGGACTACGACGCGGAAGCGCTGGAAATCTTAAAAGCAAAGCGCAAGGGCAGCTACAATATCATCCGCATGGATGGAAACTACAAACCGGAACTGACTGAACGCAAACAGGTCTTTGGCATCACCTTTGAGCAGCGAAGAAACGATTTTACGATTGACGCGGAGCTGCTCAAGGACATCGTGACGAAGAACAAAAATATGACGGAGGAAGCCAAACGTGATCTGATCATTGCCTTGATCACGCTCAAATATACCCAGTCCAATTCGGTATGCTATGCCGAAAACGGGCAGACCATCGGTGTGGGAGCCGGACAGCAATCCCGCATTCACTGCACCAGACTGGCAGGTGAGAAGGCGGACAAATGGCATCTGCGCCAGCATGCGCGCGTACTTTCTCTGCCGTTCAAGGCTGAGGTCAAGCGCGCAGAGCGCGACAATGCCATCGATGTCTATCTTTCAGAAGACTATGAGGATGTGATCGGCGAGGGGAACTGGCAGCAGCTCTTTACCGAAAAGCCGGAGGCTTTCGCGCGCAGTGAGCAGCGCGCGTATCTGGCGTCGCTGTCGGGGGTATGCCTTGGATCAGACGCGTTCTTCCCGTTCGGTGACAATATTGAACGCGCGGCCAGAAGCGGCGTGACCTATATCGCGCAGCCGGGCGGCTCGATCCGGGACGATCTGGTCATCGAAGCGTGTGACAAACATAAGATGGTGATGGCGATGACCGGCATGCGCCTGTTCCATCACTGATACAGCAAAAAAACAGACGGCAGGGGCACAGCTTCTGCCTGTTTGTGCGCAGGACGTAAATTGCGGCGCATCAATCAAAGAGAGTAATTCAAAGTGAGAAATTTCAAGCAGAATAAAACGAAAAACGCTTAGAAGCTATGCAGGAGAAGAGATACATGAATGTTATGATAGTCGGCGGCGGCGGCAGAGAGCACGCCATCATCAAAAAACTCAAAGAAAATCAGAGCATCGAAACCATTTACGCATTGCCCGGCAACGGCGGCATCGCTGCCGACGCAGTATGTGTGGATATCGGCGCCAAGGAAATTGAAAAAATCGCGGAATTCGCAGTGCAGAAGCAAATCGATCTGGCAGTTGTCGCACCGGACGATCCGTTGGTCATGGGTGCGGTGGATCTGCTGCGGGCGCGCGGCATCAAAACCTTCGGACCGGATAAAAAAGCGGCGATCATCGAAGGCAGCAAGGCGTTTTCCAAAGATCTGATGAAAAAATACAAGATTCCGACCGCATCTTACGAGACCTTCAGTGATCCGGCGGCAGCGATCGCCTATTTGGAAACTGCCGAAGCGCCGATCGTCATTAAGGCGGACGGACTGGCACTCGGTAAAGGCGTTGTGATCGCGGAAACAATCGAAGAAGCCAGGGACGCGGTACGCTCCATGATGGAGGATAAGGTTTTTGGCGAAAGCGGCAGCCGCGTCGTCATCGAAGAATTTCTGACCGGACCGGAGGTTTCGGTTCTGGCGTTTACCGACGGCAAAACGATGGTGCCGATGGTATCCTCGATGGACCACAAGCGGGCGCTGGACGGCGACCGCGGCCTGAATACCGGCGGCATGGGTACGGTCGCGCCGAATCCGTATTATACGCCGGAGATCGCGGCACGCTGCATGCAGGAGATTTTCCTCCCGACGATGGAGGCGATGAACCGCGAGGGCAGGACGTTCAGCGGCTGCCTGTACTTCGGTCTGATGCTGACCGAAAAAGGCCCGAAGGTCATCGAATACAACTGCCGCTTCGGCGATCCGGAAACGCAGGTTGTCCTGCCGCTTTTGGAAAGCGATCTTTTGGACATCATGCTCAAGATTTATGACGAGAAGCTGTTCGAGGCGGACGTGAGATTTGCAGAGTCAAGCGCCTGCTGCGTAGTCATGGCATCTGAGGGCTATCCGAAAAAATATGAAACGGGTTTTGAAATTACCATGCCGCAGGACAAAAATATCTATGTGGCCGGTGCGAAGCTGACGGACGGGAAGCTTTTGACCTCTGGCGGTCGTGTACTTGGTGTGACAGAAACCGCGCCGACGCTGGCAGAAGCTGTCAAAAAGGCTTATCAGACGGTGGCGGCGGTGCATTTTGAAAACGCTTATTACAGAAACGATATCGGCGCGCGTGCTTTGGCGGCAGGAAGGAACTAGGGCGAATGGTTTACAGAATTTATGTAGAGAAAAAAAGCGGCCTTGACCATGAGGCACAGAATTTGAAAAGCGATCTTTTGCAGCTGCTCGGCATCGGCGGCGTGCAAAACGTGCGCGTGCTGAACCGCTACGACGCGGAGGGCATCGATCGGAAGCTCTTTGATTACGCGGTTCATACGGTGTTTTCGGAGCCGCAGCTGGACGTGACCGGAGAAAGCCTGCCGGAGGCGGATCTCTTGTTCGCGGTGGAGTATCTGCCGGGTCAGTTTGACCAGCGCGCGGCATCGGCGGCGGAATGTATCCAGATCATTTCCCGCGGGGAAAGACCGGCGATTCGTACCGCGAAAATCTATGCGCTTGATGGCAGCTTCAGCGAAGAAGAAATCGAAAAAATCAAAAAATACGTCATCAATCCGGTGGAAGCGCGTGAAGCGGCGCTTTCGCTGCCGGAAACTCTGGCAATGGCGTATGAGGTGCCGCAGTCTGTGGAAACCGTGGAGGGCTTTACGCAGTACAGTGACGCGCAGCTTGCGGATTTCATCGCGGAGAGAGGTCTGGCGATGGATCTTGCGGACAGCCAATGCTGCCGCGCTTATTTCGCGGAGGAGCAGCGTGACCCGACGATTACCGAAATCAAGATGATCGATACCTATTGGTCCGATCACTGCAGACATACGACCTTCAATACAATTCTTGATGCGGTGCAGTTTGCCGATGAGACGCTGCAGGCAGCTTATCAGCGCTATTTGGACGCAAGAACGTTCGTCGAGCGGAAGAAACCGGTCACGTTGATGGATATCGGCACCATCGCGGCGAAGGTCCTCAAAAAACAGGGGAAGCTGGACGGACTGGATGAGTCCGAGGAGATCAATGCCTGTACGGTCAAGATCAAGGTCGAGACCGAGGGCAGGAAAGAGGATTGGCTGCTGCTGTTTAAGAATGAAACACACAATCACCCGACGGAAATCGAACCGTTCGGCGGCGCGGCAACCTGTGTGGGCGGCGCGATCCGCGATCCGCTCTCAGGCAGAAGCTATGTTTACGGCGCGATGCGTGTGACCGGAGCCGGAAATCCGCTGGCACCGATCGCGGACACGCTGCCGGGTAAGCTGCCGCAGCGGAAGCTGGTGACGACAGCGGCGGCAGGATACAGCTCTTATGGCAATCAAATCGGTCTGGCGACCGGACAGGTGGACGAAATCTATCATCCGGGCTATGTTGCCAAGCGTATGGAAATCGGCGCGGTCATCGCGGCGGCTCCGGCGGAGAACGTGGTGCGGGAGGTACCGGCGGCAGGAGACAAGGTCATCCTGCTCGGCGGCAAGACCGGCAGAGACGGCTGCGGCGGCGCGACCGGATCTTCCAAATCCCATACGACGGCTTCGCTGGAAAGCTGCGGCGCGGAGGTGCAGAAGGGCAACGCGCCGGAAGAACGCAAGCTGCAGCGCTTGTTCCGTAACCCGCAGGCGTCCAAATTGATCAAACGCTGCAACGACTTCGGCGCAGGCGGCGTGTCGGTCGCGATCGGAGAATTAGCGGACGGCCTTTTGATCGATCTGAACAAGGTTCCCAAAAAATATGAGGGTCTGGACGGTACCGAACTGGCGATCAGCGAATCGCAGGAAAGAATGGCGGTCGTGGTGCGCGCGGAGGATGTGGAATGCTTTTCTGCACTTGCCCGCGCCGAGAATCTGGAAGCGACGGTGGTCGCGACGGTTACGGAAGAGCCGCGCCTTGTGATGAACTGGAACGGGAAAAAGATTGTGGACATCTCCCGCGCCTTTTTGGACTCGAACGGCGCGGAAAAGCATATCACAGTGCAGGCGCCGCGCGCGGATTGGATGGCGGCTCCGCGTGAAGCGGGCACAGCCTGCGGTGCGGACAGCCCTGCGCCTGCGGCAGAGCCGCAGGCACCGCAGATCGCGGCTTACGCAGCCGATGATTTCGCAGGACGGATGCGCGCGCTGGCAGGAGATCTGAACATCTGCTCCAGACGCGGACTTTCCGAACGCTTTGACTCGACCATCGGCGCGGGTTCCGTGTTGATGCCATTCGGCGGCAAGTATCAGAGAACCCCGGCGCAGTGCATGGTCAATAAGATTTCCAGAGAGCATGGCGATACAAAGACCTGCAGCTTGATGTCCTGGGGCTATAACCCGTTCATCACCGAACAGAGCCCGTATCATGGAGCTTACCTCGCGGTGGTGGAATCCGTTTCCAAGCTGGTGGCAGCCGGCGCGGCATTCCGCGAGGTATATCTGTCCTTCCAGGAATATTTTGAAAAGCTGGGCAAAGATCCCGTCAAATGGGGCAAGCCATTTGCCGCGCTTTTGGGTGCGCTGGACGCGCAGCTTGCCTTAGGAGTCGCGGCTATCGGCGGCAAGGACTCCATGAGCGGCACCTTTGAAGACTTGTCGGTGCCGCCGACCTTAGTGTCCTTTGCTGTTACGACAGATCAGGTGGATCACATTGTTTCACCGGAATTCAAACAGGCCGGCGATCCGGTTTATCTTTTGCAGCCGGAGCTGAACGCGGCGGGACTGCCGGACGGCGATTCCCTGCGCGAGCTTTATGATAGGGTCACAGCGCTGATGCGTGCGGGACTGGTCAAAGCCTGCTGGACGCCGGGCATGGGCGGCGTCGCAGAGGGTGTGCTGAAGATGGCGCTGGGCAACCGTATCGGTTTTTGCTTTGATGCAGCACTGTCTGCAGACGTGGATCTCTTTGGCAGTCAATATGGTTCTTTCTTGCTGGAGGTCGATGCGGAGGCACTGGTCGACGCCAAAGCGTCTGCAGAGGCGGATGATGAACCGATCGCTGATGCGGCTTGCGAAAAGCAGACCTCGCAGGAAGAAGATTGCAGTCTGCAGCATTTACTGCAGGCATTGGAAGCAGCGACCTTGCTCGGAGAAACGACCGAAGTCTACGCACTGCAATATGGCAGTGAAGTGCTGGAAATGCCGGAGCTCGAGAAGATTTATGAGGACAAGCTGGAACCGGTTTACCCTTGCAGCATCATGACGGAAGAAACAGCACCGACACTGACCGACAGCCCGGCTGAAGAGATTTTCCGGGCGAGCATCCCATGTGCGAAGCCGCGCGTGCTGATTCCGGTATTCCCGGGGACCAACTGCGAATATGATACGGCCAAAGCCTTTGCGGCAGCCGGTGCGGAGTCGGAGATTTTCGTGCTCAATAATCTGAGTGCGGATGCGGTCGCGCGGTCAGTATCGGATTTCGCCGCCAAGGTGCGCGAAAGTCAGATGATCTTCATTCCGGGCGGTTTCTCCGGTGGTGACGAACCGGACGGCTCCGGCAAGCTGATTACGGCATTCTTCCGCAATGCGGAGATCAAAGAGGCTGTCACTGCGTTATTGGGCGAACGCGATGGCTTGATGGCAGGTATCTGCAACGGTTTCCAGGCGCTGATCAAGCTGGGTTTAGTGCCTTACGGCAAGATCATCGATACGGATGAAACCTGTCCGACACTGACCTATAACCGCATCGGACGTCACCAATCCAAGCTGGTGCAGACGCGCATTGTTTCCAATCGTTCTCCTTGGCTGGCAGGCGTACAGCCGGGCGAAGTCTATACGGTTCCGATTTCCCATGGTGAGGGCCGCTTCATGGCATCGCAGGCGCTTCTGACCGAGCTGGCGGCGAATGGACAGATTATCACGCAGTACGCGGACTTCGACGGCAACGCGACCATGGAGATGCAACATAACCCGAACGGCTCCGATTGGGCGGTCGAGGGTATCATCTCCCCGGACGGCAGAGTGCTCGGCAAGATGGGGCATTCCGAACGTATCGGCAGCGGGCTCTATCAGAACGTGCCGGGACGCTTCGACATGCAGATGTTTACATCAGCAGTCCAGTATTTCAAATAAACAGGACAAAAGCGCGCATAGAAATCTTTGATTTCTATGCGCACTTTTGTCCCTTGTAAGATTCTCAGCTTTGCCGATGATATCTTCAGTTGACAAAGGCACACACGGTTTGCAAAGACCTATTTGCTTCTGCACTTTGTTGTCTTCGCTCACCGTAGCACCACTACGCCTCGCTCATTCGCCTCGCGCAGAGGCAAATATTTTCTCTGCAAACTTCCTTGGAACCTGGCGGCTTGAAATTTCGGCGCAGGCAAGGCCGCAGGACGAAAGCTTACTGGACGTAAGCCTGAGACGAGAACGAAGCATGCGTTGAAATTTCAGCTCGTCCAGGCGTGTGTGCTCTTGTCAACTGAAGGTAAGCTCTCTGCTGTGTGTTTATAGCTTTTCGATTTCCTCCGCGGTCAGCCCGGTATTCTCTGCGATGACAGCAATGGGAATCCCGGCATGCTTCAAATTTTTGGCGATCTCGCGCTGTTTCTGTGCCGCGCCCTCGACCAGTCCTTCACTGCGACCTTTTTTGAGACCAATGGCTTCGCCCTCGTTGCGTGCCACAGACAACTCGGTGTTGCGCTGCAGCTGGTATCTAAATCTGGATTCTCTGCGTTCGTATTCGAGCTCGTCCTCTGTGACCTTACGGTAAGCGTTTTCTGTCATGTCGATATCCTCCATGGTTAGGATTTGCTTTACATAGTCCTGTCGATTTTCTATGTTGGCAAACTTGAGGTAGGCGCCGAGGCGTTCGATTTCGGTCAGCGCATGGACGGGCTTCTGGTCGTCGATTTTGCTCAGCTCCAGGAAATGCAGCTCCAAGCGGTCGCAGAGGAGCAGTCCGCGCTTGCGATCGCGTACCTCAAAGATATTGTGGCAGTCTTCGAGCGAGGGGAAGAGTCTGCCTTTTGTGATCGAGATGACTATGCTTTTCTTCATTCTATCATAGTTTTCGCCGACCTGCAATGCAGAATTGACGAGTCTGCCGCCGTAGAAAAGGGCGCGGTTTTGATAAAACTGCAGGTCGCCTGCTTGCATCTCGATATCAAGTAATTCGCCGGACTCCGTCTCGGCGCGGATATCCATGACGCTTTCCTTATCCGCTTCGCGATCCGGAATCTCGATCGGATTTTTGATGACGATGGCGCGGATCGGGTCCTGCTTGCGTTCTAAGATAATGTTTAGGATTTCAATCAGTGCTGCCCGCGATTCCTCGGTATCGCGCCCGAATACCGCGTGAAAGACGTAATCATCGGTCAGCGGCATACTGGCGCGGAATGTGTTCTTAAATAAATCGATGTTTTTCGGTGATATTTGCTGTTTCATAGAGTTTCTCCTTACTGCACAACTTTCGATACGCGTTACAAATTTAAGAAATAATACCAATAACTAATTTTATAAACCAATTCCTGTAAAACTATTCTAAAACAAACAAGCGGATAATGCAAGGGATAATATGGAATTGAAAACAAAAACTTCTAGACAATTTTCGACAAACAGCGAAAGGGAAATATAGATTGATTTGTCTTTTTTGAGAAAATCACCAATCGAAAAGCAGGAATGGTATTTGCGCGCCCATTCCTGCTTGGTGGTTTTGTGGTTACTTGAAAAATCATTTACTGAAGAACCTAATCTGCAGCTATCGTCGCAGCATACGGGGCAGATCACAGCGCTTCGATCTCAGTTGGTGTAAGACCGGTGATCTCTGCAATGATAGAAAGATCCAATTTTTTCTCTTTCATACTCTTCGCAATCTCGCGCTTTTCCTGTGCCGCGCCCTCGTTGCGTGCAACATACAGCTCGGTGTTGCGCTGCAGCTGGTATCTAAATCTGGATTCTCTGCGTTCGTATTCGAGCTCGTCCTCTGTGACCTTACGGTAAGCGTTTTCTGTCATGTCGATATCCTCCATGGTTAGGATTTGCTTTACATAGTCCTGTCGATTTTCTATGTTGGCAAACTTGAGGTAGGCGCCGAGGCGTTCGATTTCGGTCAGCGCATGGACGGGCTTCTGGTCGTCGATTTTGCTCAGCTCCAGGAAATGCAGCTCCAAGCGGTCGCAGAGGAGCAGTCCGCGCTTGCGATCGCGTACCTCAAAGATATTGTGGCAGTCTTCGAGCGA
>UQMQ01000045.1 GCA_900542245.1 uncultured Eubacteriales bacterium | reverse complement strand
AGCCCATGATCGCGCGTTTCTCACGTTCCAAAAGCATCGCCTTTGCTTCATCATCGGCGGCGCGCCAGCGACCCTCCATCACTGCCTGTACCAGTGCGCAGGCTTCTTCAAATGTCTGTTTCATCGCGCCCACCTACTGATACAAGAGCAGGAAACGGTTACCCTTGGCTGCCAGCCGCTCTAGCTGCACTGCCTGCGCCGCGTTCACCGCGACCTCGATGCTCTGCACGCGCCCGGAATCCTGCAGCCGTTCATTTCCTGCGGAGTAGATTTCCTGATTGTTTCCGTCCTTCACATGGACAGCAATCGCGTCGGTTACCGCCTCGCCGCCGCAATAAAAAAAGACGCGGTCGCCTCTGCGCAGCGTCTGTGGATAAGCAGTCAGCCATTGCTCCGGCAAGGCAAGAATAAAGGTTCCGGTTCCCCCTCCGGTCATATAGGTCGGCTCCGTAAAATAGTTGGCGTACAGCGGCTCCCCTGCGGGGATATACTGTCCTGCCGCCATACCCTCCAGCGCACTGACATCTGCCTTGGTCAAGGTACCCTTGTTCGGATGCTCGAGCGGCTTGAAGGTCAGCATGTCCGCCGTAATCTTCGTATACCGCTCTGCATCCTTTTTGAGTACCGGAATTTTTTGATATCCGAGATGACTCCTGCCCCAAAGCTCCCAAAAGGCGAGCGCAGTCAGGGTTGAGAGGATCAAAATGATACCAATGATACGTTTTTTACTCCATTTCATGTTCTATCCTTTCTATGAATACAGTAATTGACAGTATCATTATATCATATTAAAAATTAAATTCCAGTACTTTTTTACATTTTTTATAAAATTTTTAAATTTAACGCTAATTGGTAGACAACGATCTTCTGCCAGCGTTTCCACGTATTGCGATGAAAGGTCTCCGGATAAGGTACGCCCAGACACAAATAATCCCGAATGCCCTGTTGATATTTGTCCGGTGTTGTTCCAAATGCTTCCTCCATAGCTTGTACCCGCTGAGAAAGCTGGGCGAGCTCCGCTGCTTTTCTTCCGGTCACATCATGGATGCAGCCGCTTTGCATCACACGCTGCCGCGATGGGTCCGCTGCATACAGTGCATCACATTCCTCCTCCATTTCCGCCAGTTTTTCATGTAAACGCGGCAAATCCCGCGCTGCCCAAAGTGCCTGCCTGTAAACAGTGTCCGGCAGTTTCAGTCCTTTTGGTGCCGTTCCGTATGCATTACCTGTTCTTAGATTTTTTTCCATAAAAAAACACCTCCTATGTCTTACTTTTATCACAAATTCAGACAAAAAAGGTGTTTTCTTTTCCCTAAAATTCTACATATTTCGTCAAATTTCGACATTTTCCGGCGCAAATCGCTTGTTTTCGGATAAAAGTGTGCATCACGAAATCTGAGATTTCTATGCGCACATGACGCTCATGAATATGCGCCGCTTCACAAGGTGCTTTTGTCGTGATGCCGGAAATATCGCTGCGTGATATTTCCTACACAAGCGTAAAGCACGCAAGCTGTACGTGCCGCACATGCCGCTCTGTTTTCGCAAAGCGTACAAAGCGCGCGGGTCTCACATGCGCTCCTTGAGCAGCGCGTGGATCTTCTCGTTGAGCATATCCAGCGCGACCTGATTATAGCCGCCCTCCGGAATGATGATGTCGGCAAATTTCTTGCTCGGCTCCACGAACTGCTCGTGCATCGGCTTGACCGTCGTCAGATACTGCGTCACGATGGACTCCAGCGTTCTGCCGCGCTCGTTGACGTCGCGAATGATGCGGCGGATAATGCGCACATCGGCGTCCGTATCGATGAAAACCTTGATGTCGCAGAGGTCGCGCAGCTCCTTGTTCTCAAAGATCAGGATACCCTCCACGATGATGACCTTGGCGGGCTCGACCCGCACCGTCTCATCGACCCGGTTATGTATCGTAAAATCGTAGACCGGTCGTTCGATACTCTCGCCCGTCGCCAGACGGCATACATGCTCGATCATCAAATCCGTATCAAACGAGTTCGGGTGGTCGTAATTCAGCTTTTTTCGTTCCTCAAACGGAATGTCGCTATGCT
The DNA here is from genome assembly GCA_900542245.1 of uncultured Eubacteriales bacterium. Lineage (GTDB taxonomy): Bacteria > Bacillota > Clostridia > Peptostreptococcales > Anaerovoracaceae > CAG-238. The sequence continues at coordinate 14,462 of UQMQ01000045.1, read as the reverse complement.
GCTTATAATAAAAATCGTGGCTCAGCATGGTGATTTCATCGCTGAATTCCTCTTTGATTTTCTGGATCAGGGTGCTTTTGCCGGAGCCTGTGCCGCCTGCAATCCCGATGACAATGACATCTTTCATAATGCTTCTCCGTTATCCTGCTGCGCTGCTGCGATATGCCGCCGCCCTACAGCTGTGCGCGATATTTGTATGCTTATATGACTCACTTATTGTGCCGTCTGCTCGGTCAACGGTCTCTGATCTCTGTCCTCCGCCGTAATCGTCGCGCCGAGGTTGACCGAAGCCTTTTCGAGCTCCAGTACCATATTGTTGATTTCCTGCAGTCGGATCGGTGAAAGCTTCTTCGCCATCACGCCCCGTGTACTTGCCAGAATATCATCCAGCTCGCCCTGAATGTTTTCCAGCTTGTCCTTGAGCTTTTCGATGTCCTCATCGTCCAGCGCGTCCTGAATGACCGCCTCCTGACTCAAGATTTCACCGGTTTCCAGCTCATACTCGGTATTGCCGTTCACCACGATCGGGTCATAGCCATAGACTTCCTTGACCTTGGCTGCGAAGTCGATCTTGGACTGTGGCTCGCCGTGTACGAGGAAAATCTCCTTCGGCTTGACCCGGAAGCCGCCCAGCCAGTCGAGCAGTCCTGCTTGATCCGCGTGACCGGAAAACCCTTCGAGATTGTGTATCTCTGCCTGCACGAGAATCGGCTCGTTGAACAGGCGCACTTCCTTCGCGCCCTCCACCAGCAGTCTGCCGAGTGTGCCCTCAGCCTGATAACCGACAAAGATGATGCTGTTTCTGCTATCCCAAAGGTTGTGCTTCAAATGGTGACGAATCCGCCCTGCTTCACACATGCCGCTTGCCGAAATGATGATCTTCGGGTGCTTATCCACGTTGAGCATCTGCGAGTCTGCGGTATTTCTCGTAAACTTCAGATTCGGGAAATCCAGCGGATGGTCACCGCTCAGAATGTAGTTTTTAGTCTCTTCATCGAAGACCTGTGCATTCTTTTTGAATACTTCGGTCGCCGTCGTCGCCATCGGGCTGTCGATGTAGACGTTGACATTGCCGAGGACATTGGCATATTCCGGATGATGCTCGTAGAACATATTGAACTGATAGATCAGCTCCTGCGTTCTGCCGACTGCAAAAGACGGAATGATGACATTGCCGCCGCGCTTGATCGTCTTCAGCACAATTTGAATCAGCTCGTCGATACTGGTCGCGTTTTTTTCGTGCAGTCGATTGCCGTAGGTCGTCTCCATGATGACATAGTCAGCTTTTTTGATTTTGGTCGGATCGCGGAGAATCGGACGGTTTGGTACACCGAGATCTCCGGAAAATACCAGCTTGGAAGTCGTTTCTCCCTCGGTCGTCCACAGCTCGATGACTGCCGAGCCGAGAATATGTCCCGCATCGTTAAAGACGATCTTCATATCGTCATTCAACGCGATCAGCTGATCGTAAAGAATCGGCTTGACAAGGCGCAGCGCCGCCTCCGCGTCGCGGATCGTATAAAGCGGCTCTACCGGAGGCTTGCCGGTTCTTGCGTTTTTCCGGCTCTGCCATTCCGCATCCTTTTCGTGAATATAGGCACTGTCCTTGAGCATAACATCCAAAAGGTCTGCAGTCGCATCGGTACAGTAAATTGCCCCCTTAAATCCGCGCTTTACCAAAAGCGGCAGTCTGCCGCAATGGTCGATATGCGCGTGGCTGAGTACCACGCACTCTATCTCGGTCGGGTCGAAAGGAAAGGGTTCCTCATTCATTTTTTCCGTTTCCTTGCCGCCCTGAAACTGTCCGCAGTCCAGTAATATCTGATGGTTATCCGTCGATATCAAATGACAGGAGCCTGTGACTCCGATCGATGCGCCGCAAAATTTTACTTTCATGTTCTGATCCTCCTATCAAGTTATCTGTAATTCCAAAGCTCTCTGTCTGCCGTCGATACTGCTGTCGCACCGGATGCAATCGCATTGTCCACATCCTCCTTGAACTCGATGAGTCCACCTGCCAGGATCGGTGTGTTGCGCACCTTTTCCGCAAACTCGCGGATCTTCTTGCAGACGACGCCCGGCATGATTTCCACCACATCCGGCTTCGCGATGCGAATCGATTCCACCGCCGTATCCACCGAGTGGGAATCCACGATGAAAAACCGCTGCACCGTCACCAGTCCGATGTCCTTGGCCGGTCGGATCATATTGGTTTTGGTCGTTAAGATACCGTCCGCACCCTTCAATTTAATAAAATGCAGCCCTGCGCGATCCTTGCCGATGCCCTCCGCAAAATCCATATGGATCAAAGCCTTTTTGCCCGCCTTATGTGCCCGTTCGATCTGCGCCTCTACCGTCATAATGCTGGAATACAGCAAAAAAATCACATCTACTTTGGACTCCAGCGCCGCGCTGAAATCCTCCTCTGTTCTTACAGCGGCTGCCACCGCCCTCCGATCAAATAAAGACATTCTCCATTCTCCAGTCCTTTGGTTTTAGACGATTGTACGCGCTGCTATCAGGTTTGCATCCGTTCCGCCTATACCTTTTATTATAATCTCTCCGCGGCGAATTGGCAATAATAAGCTTTGATTATTTATCTCTTTTATGCAGTCATGCACCAGCCTCTGCGGGATCGCGCGATCTGTCCTGACCGGAACGAACCTGCCGTCTGTGGTGGCTATCGTGCTTGTCAGTGTCCGCTTTGGCTCTGTCACCTCCTGCCGCGCATAGGCCTCTCCGCGTTTGCAGGTATTGCCATGCGTCATACCGTCCGCATCCACCGTAATGCGGCAGCCCATCGGACATACCGTACAGATGACGACCTTGCCCTCCTCCGGCTGCGTCTGCAGCGGCTTCACGCCCTTTTTCTGTTCCTGAGAAGGCTTTTTTGTCTCCCTTTTTGGCGGCTCGTCAGTCTGGTTCTCCTGCGAACGGAACGGCAGGTTTTCGTGGTCTATCACAGAAGCTGTGCCGCACGCATTCTGATTCTGCTCTGCAGCACCTAAGGCGAATGCCGCCGCGGCAGCTCCCGCGCGTGCGCCCTCCGCGGATACAAAATCTACCAATTCGTGGACCTTTACCACATTGCCGCAGGCAAAAATGCCGCGCACAGAGGTCTGCCGCGCCTCATCTACGATCGGTCCCTTGGTCTTAGCATCGATGGCAATGCCCGCTTTTTTGGAAATTTCGTTCTCCGGTATCAGCCCCACCGAAAGCATGAGCGTATCGCAGGAGATGCATCGCGCAGTCCCCGCGATCGGCTGCAGCTTAGCATCAACCTCCGAGATTGTGACGCCTGTCACACGCTCTTTTCCATGAATTTCTGTCACCGTATGCGAAAGCAGCAGCGGAATATCATAGTCCTGCAGACACTGGACGATATTGCGCGTCAGTCCGCCGGAATCCTGCATGATCTCGCAGACTGCCTTGACCTTCGCGCCCTCGAGGCTCATGCGTCTTGCCATGATCAGTCCGATATCGCCGGAGCCGAGGATCACGATCTCCCTGCCCGGCAGATAGCCCTGCAGATTGACGAATTTTTGTGCGGTTCCGGCTGTCATCACGCCTGCGGGTCTGGTTCCGGGTGTGGCGAGCGCACCACGCGGCTTTTCTCTGCAGCCCATCGCCAGCACAACCGCTTTTGCCTCTATCTGAAAATATCCGTCCACCTGGTTGACTGCCGTTATGCGGCGATCCTGCGTCAGATTGACGACCATGGTATTGCACAGGCAAGTGATGCCCTGCGCCTGCACCATCTGCTCATAGCGCTCGGCATACTCCGGTCCGGTCAGCTCCTCGTGGAAGCGATGCAGGCCGAAGCCGTTGTGAATGCACTGCTCCAGAATACCGCCCAGCCGCGCATCACGTTCCAGGATAACGACCTTTCCTGCGCCTGCTTCCCGCGCTGCCAGCGCGGCAGCCATACCTGCCGGACCACCCCCGATGATGGCTACATCTGCATATTTCATTTGCCTGCACCTCTGTTCTCGTTTTTCGCGCGAGACATAAACGCCGCCTCGTCCGCGCACAAGTGCTGCGGCGGCTCGGTCCCTGCGGCAGCCCCGGCGCGTATGCGCGCTGCTTTGCTTTTTTCCGTTCCCTTTGTCCGCCCGGTCAGGATATACGAGCCGCCGCCCTTTTTTGTCACCGCGGTCAGCGGCACGCCCCACTCTTTTGCTAAAATTTCACAGACCGCAGGCAGACAGAAGCCGCCCTGACAGCGCCCCATCCCTGCACGCGTTCTGCGCTTCACCGCGTCGATGTCCTTCGCCGGCGGATTCCTGCGGATCTCTGCGAGGATCTCCCCTTCGGTGACCTCCTCGCAGCGGCAGATGACTCTGCCGTACGCCGGCTCTTTCTGGATCCACTGATTTTTTTCCTTTAGGGAAAGGGTGCGGAACGAAAGGGTTTCCGTCCGCTGTGGTTTCCAATCCGCTTTCACCTGTCCGTCCAGCGTGTCTGGTGCAAGCAGCGGAACCGCAAGTCCCGCACGATTTGCCAGCGCCGCGCCTGCCGGACAAGCCTCTGCACCAAAGAGCAGTGCCTCTGCCAACAGACCGATCGCAGGCGCTGAGGTCAGCCCCGGAGACTCGATTCCCGCAAAGTTCAAAAAGTTTTCTCTCGGACTGTTGATGATAAAGTCACCCTTGTCGCCATGCGCGCGCAGTCCTGTAAACTGCGTGATTGCCATCTGCAGCGGTACATGATCAAAAAATTCGGTTTCCTTGACCGCCACTGTCTCCAGCCCTGCCGCCGTAACCGCAGTATTCTGCTTGTCTTCGATGTCCTCCGAGGTCGGTCCCAGCAGGATATTGCCGTCAACCGTTTTGACTGCGAGCACGCCCTTTCCCATCTTCGTCGGCGTGCGGAAGATCGTGTGGTCGACCAAATCTCCGGTCTCCTTGTCGAGCAGCTGATATTCTCCTCTGCGCGGCGTGATCGTAAAGGAAGTATCCCCGATCATCGCCGCGATTTCGTCAGAATATAGCCCTGCGCAGTTGAGAACGATTTTTGCCCATACCTGTCTGCCATCCGCAGCTTCGATGCGATACCCGCCTTGTACCGCCTGTGTCTCTGCCGCTGCCGCCGTCGAAGTGGCTTTGCCGCCTGCGTCTTCGCCGCTGCAATGCAGCGCAGATACCGCAAAATTTGTAAGGAAATCCGCGCCATAGTCCATCGCGTGACCAATCGCGTGTAAGGTCAGTTCGTAAGGGCAGACGACTGCCCCGGTCGGCGCGCTGAGGGCACAGGTGATGCGCTGCGACAAATGCGGCTCGGCAGCACGCACCGTCTCCCCGTCGATCAGCGCGAGATCACGCACGCCATTCTGTTTTCCTCTTTCCAACAGGATTTTCAGATTCTCGTTATCCTCCTCGCTGTAACCGACCACGAACGTGCCGTTTCGGCGGTATTTGACCGCCAGATCGCGGCAGATCCCCTCCATCATCTCCGAGCCCTTGACGTTCAAAATCGCCTTCAAGCTGCCCGGCTGCGGGTCATAGCCCGCGTGAACAATGCCGCTGTTGGCTTTGGACTGCCCCATCGCCGCATCGCTTTCCTTTTCCAATAGGACGATGCGGCTGCGATACTTCGCCAGGTGATAGGCGATCATACCGCCAACGACCCCGCCGCCGATGATGGCAATGTCATATTCCTTTCCGAGCTGATCTTTCTTGTTCTTCATCTGTCTTCTCCTTTTCGCTTCCCTTTTTATCTTACCTTTTTGGCAGCAAAAAACACGCAAAACAAAGGCACATGGCCTTTGCTTTACGCGTCTCAATCTCCTCTGCGTCGTGTTTTCCTGTTTTCTTTCTGTCAGACCTTCGGACAAAAGTGCACATAACGAAATCTGAGATTTCTATGCGCACATGGCGCGCACCCATGAGCGCCGCTTCGCAAGGTGCTTTTGTCGTGATTCCGGAAATACCTTCCGTTGACAAAGGTACACACGATTTGCAAAGATCTATTTGCTTCTGCACTTTGTTGTCTTCGCTCACCGTAGCACCACTACGCCTCGCTCATTCGCCTCGCGCAGAGGCAAATATTTTCTCTGTAAACTGCCTTGGAACCGGAGGGCTTTTATGCCTCTCCATGAAAATCCGAGCCCTCTGTCATATGCAGATGCAGCTTGCCTGCAAGCTCTGTGAAACGGAATACCTCCGCTTCGCTGTGGTCCGGATAGAAACATTCCAGACCCTTGAGTCCCGCCTTTTTCAGTTCCCGCAGCAGAACGGTAAGATTGGTCCAGTACGCCTCTGACCCCCGTTCTCCCAGACCGCGGATCTTGCCCGGATGCGCGAGCACCGCCATACCGCCCGCCTGCTGCAGCAGGGCGATGGCTTCGGTCGTTTCCATCTTTTTTTTGCGAATCGCTTTTACTTCCGGTGATTCCAATCGTTTTCCCGGCTCCCACGCGTCTTTGAGCTGCGCAATCAGCCCCTGCGCGACCCATGCTCTGGCGATATGCGGTTTGCCGACATAGCCGCCTTTGCTCGCGGCTGCCAATGCCTGTAAATCCACCGGATAACCCATGGCGGTAAGTACCGCGGCAAGCTGCTCGTTACGCGCTTTGCGATTTTCTTCCAGTTCAGCAAGCCTGCGCACCAGCGCTTCATTCTGCGGGTCGAATTGGTAGCCGAGTAAATGCAGTTCCACCGATACCTCGCTTCCTGCCGGATGCTGCGCATCCGCGTCAGCCTCCAAGGTCAGCGTATGCTCCGTCGAAAGCTCCACGCCCGGTACCACAGTGATGTTCAGCGCTTCCCCTGCAATCTTTGCTTCTTGAAACGCCTTGATATTGTCGTGGTCGGTAATCGAGATGATATCATAGTTCTCATCGTTATATTTTTTGACAAGCTCTACCGGACTCATCGTTCCATCCGAATAATAGGAATGGATATGATAATCAACTTTATAATCCAATCGTGTTCTCTCCTGTTGCTTACAGCTCACTTCCATGAGCCTTTTCATTCTTATGTAGGAAATATCGCTGTGCGATGCTTCCGGGATAACGACAAAAGTACCTTGCGAAGCGGCGCTCATTCATGCGCGTCATGTGCGCATAGAAATCGCTGGCTTCGTGATGTGCACGTTTGTCCTTTTTCGCGCTCAGCCTTGCTGCAGAATCAGTTCATCCGCAATCTGTCTGTGCACTTCTCCGCTGCAAAGCGCCTCTACAAGCGCAAGTGCGAACAGCATCGCCGTTCCCGGTCCCTGTGATGTGATCAGGTTTCCGTCCCGGACAACCGCCTGCTTCTCACAGACCGCACCGATCAGATAGGACTCCATGCCCGGATAAATCGTCGCATGCCTGCCCTCCAGCAATCCCAATCTGCCGAGCACCATCGGCGCTGCACAGATGGCTGCGATCCACTTGCCTGCATGTGCAAATGCCGTCAGCTTTTCACAGAGGCCCCGATGTTCGTCCAGATGCTTTGTGCCCGGCATGCCGCCCGGCAGTACCAGCATTTCACAGGCTGCGTAATCCACCTCTTCAAAAAGGCAGTCCGCCTTGACTGTGATGTTGTGCGCACCGGTGACCATGAGATCGTCGGTCACAGAGACCAGCACCACCTGTTTTCCGGCTCTCCGCAGGATATCCGCAGCGGTCAGCGCCTCGACTTCTTCAAAGCCCTCAGCTAAATGTATGACAACCATCCTTTCCTCCTCCGTTTTCGACATTTTTCGAAGCTTTTCGGTGTCACCCACGCGTTTCGCCCTTTCGAGCTTTTTCGCCCATGCGTCCGTTCCCCGCAGCTTCGATACGTTTCGACGCTTTTCGACAAAGAAGATGCACGTATCCATCTCGTCTGCCCTTGTTTTATCAAGAAAATATCCGCGGCGGCCGCGTCAGTCGCAGCAAGATATAGCCAATCAGCACCAATAGTAAAATCGCGAAGATGATAAAAAACGTATTCGCCATGGAGATAAAACCATCACCCAGCAAAATGCTCAGCGTTGTGGTTTCCTCCGGCAGCACCAATCCGATTTTCTCTGCGAGCCAAAGACGTCCATTGTGCGTTGAAACAAAGGCAAAAGTCCCCACGCTCAAAATACAGCTGAATGCAATGGTTACATAGGTTCGGTTGCGCATCAGCTTCAGATGGTCGCTCTGCACCATCCAGATATCAATTGCCACGCTGATGATGAGGCTGACTATGCAAAGTGCCAAGCTGATATCCAGCCACTTTTTGACCAGCATCATGCTGTCGCTTTCTTCCTCGGTAAAGATCCCCTGCAGATCATATCCGGTATCCTCATAAATCTGAAATTCCTGCGGACGCCAGCTATTCATAAAATCCGCGATGCCGTCTGCCATCTCACTGTTCGACAACCCGGTATAGATGCGGTCGACCGCGCCGGAGTCATTGAAGTAAAACAGATAGACATCCGCAGTGCGCAGGGTCAGATTTTGCGCTGCAGTTATCATACAGATTGCGGTTGTAAACACCACCAGTATCGAGCATAGCATACGCAAAGCTTTCATATCCTCTCCGATCCCCCTTTTCTGCCTGCTGCATCGCGCGGCCATTCCCCTTGCACGCGCTTAGCCCTCCAAATAGGATACATACGGCAGGTTTCTGTATTTTTGGTCGTAATCCAGACCATAACCGATGACAAACAGATTTTCAATCTCAAAGCCGACATAATCAGCCTTGAGATCCACCAGTCGTCTGGAAGGCTTGTCGAGCAGCGTGCAGACCTTGATGCTCTTCGGATTCCGATCTGCAAGATGCGCCTTCAAAAACTTCAAGGTCGTTCCGGTATCTATGATGTCCTCAATGACGATCACGTTCTTGCCGTAAATATCGCCGTCCAGATCCTTCTTGATCTTGACAACACCGGAGGAGGTCGTACCGCTGCCGTAGCTGGACGCGACCACAAAATCAATCTGTGTGTCATTCGTAATATGCTTCATCAGATCGCCCATCCACAGGACGGCACCCTTGAGCGTACCGACCAGATAAACTTCCTCGCCCGCATAATCCGTCGAGATCTGCCTGCCCAGCTCCGCCGCTCTTTGTCTGATCTGTTCCTCCGTAAATAAAACCTTGCCGATCGTCGTGTTTTCCATGTTGTTCTCCCTATTCTTCGTCTTTTATGTTTTCGTTTCTATTCTGTCCCGTATGATGGTCTTCTACTGTATAATCTACGTCTTCAATGATGTTTTTATCGTGAAAATCCTTGGAAAGGTCCACTTCCTTTTCGCCCAGCCAGTACTGATCCAGCGTATCCTTCAGATGCCAGATGATCCAGATCCAGAGAATCGCGTCATCGATGAACCCGACCGGACCCAGAATCGGCGGAATCAGATCCACCGGAAGAACCAGATAGATCAGACCGAAAATGACCAGCGCCTTTTTGCGTTTCGGCACCGTCTTGTCCTTCATCATGCTGACAATGGCACGCAGCCTGCCCCTGATGAACGTCCAGCTTAAAAATTGCATTTATGCCTCCAAAAGTTTTTCGATCTCTGCCAGAAGCTCCTCATAACCTGTTTTTTTGAGTGCCGACACCGGGATCACCAGATCCTCCGGACCGAGCTTCAGCGTCTGGCGGATCGTCTTGATACATTTTTGCAGTTCATTGCGAGACACCTTATCCGCCTTGGTTGCCACCACGATCCCGTCCAGTCCGTAATGGCGCAGATAGTCGTACATCTGCTGATCCTGCGCAGACGGCGCATGGCGGATATCCACCAGCTGCACCACTTTTTTGAGCCCCTGCCGGTTCTGGAAATACGCTTCCATCATCGCGCCCCAGTTCTCGGTCACGCTCTTCGAGAGCTTGGCATAGCCGTAACCCGGTAAATCTACAATGCGAAAAGCATCGTTGATGCGGTAAAAATTGATCGTCCGCGTCTTGCCCGGATTGCCCGACACACGCGCCAGACTCCTGCGGTTCGTCAAAAGATTCAAAAGCGATGATTTGCCGACATTTGATCTGCCTGCAAACGCGATCTCCGCTGTATTGTCCTCCGGATATTGATTTTTTTTGACCGCCACAGCCTCCAGCTCCGCCTTTTTAATGACCATCTCTCCGTCTTCCCCTTTGCATACTATAATATAATATGATAGCACATCAAGCCGCCGCAAGTCAACGAAAACCCGCCGGATGCCGACGGGTTTTCATTCGTTCCAATGGATATCTGCTCTTTGTATCAGTCTTCTTTTTTAACCATCGCCCAGTCCAGTGCCTCTTTTGCCCGGTCCAGCAGATGGAAGGTGAGCTGTCTGCGTACGCTCTGCGGGATATCGTCGATGTCCGCTTCGTTTTCACGCGGCAGGAGGATCGTCCGTATCCCTGCGCGGTGCGCCGCCAGTACCTTTTCCTTGATGCCGCCGACCGGAAGCACCTTGCCGCGCAGCGTGATCTCTCCGGTCATCGCCACGTCCTTGCGGATCGGGTTGCCTGTCAGGGCGGACATGACCGAAGTAAACATGGTCACACCTGCGGACGGACCGTCTTTCGGCACCGCACCCTCCGGCACATGCACATGCAGATCGTTCTTCTTGTAAAATTCCTTGTCGATACCGTATTCTCCCGCGATGGAACGGATATAAGTAATCGCCGCTTTCGCGGATTCCTGCATCACATCGCCGAGCTGTCCGGTCAGCTGGATTTTGCCTGTTCCCGGCACGACCGCGGTCTCGATGAACAGGGTATCGCCGCCGACCTGCGTCCACGCCATGCCGGTCGTGACGCCAATCTCGCTTTCGCCCTCGACAACGTCGTAGCGGAATTTCTTCTTGCCCAGATAGCTCTCCAGACTGGACGGCGTAATGCGGAAAGCCGTTCCCTTTTTGGATACGATCTTGCGTGCGACCTTGCGACACAGGCTGCCGACCTCGCGCTCCAGATTCCGCACGCCGGATTCTCTGGTATAGTCATTGATCAGCTCGTGGATCGCTTTCTCGCTGATCAGGAAATTTTTCGGCTTCAGACCATGTGCGCGAAGCTGCTTCGGAATCAGATACTGCTGCGCGATCTTGACCTTTTCTTCCTCCGTATAGCCCGGCACCGAGATCACTTCCATTCTGTCCAGCAGCGGACGCGGAATGGTCTCGGTGGAATTGGCTGTCGTGATGAACATGACCTTGGACAGGTCAAACGGAATGTCGAGGAAGTGATCGGTAAATTCCTTGTTCTGCTCCGGATCCAGTACTTCCAGCAGCGCCGACGCCGGATCGCCCTTAAAGTCCGCGCCGATCTTATCGACTTCGTCGAACAAAAATACAGGATTGTCCTTGCCCGCATCCTTGATGGACGTGATGATGCGGCCCGGAATCGCGCCGATATAGGTTCTTCTGTGTCCGCGGATTTCTGCCTCGTCACGCACACCGCCCAGCGACATGCGAACAAACTCTCTGCCCGTTGCTCTGGCGATGGATCGGGCAATCGAGGTTTTGCCGACGCCCGGCGGGCCCACCAGACAGATGATCGGACCTTTGATTGCCTTGTTCAGATGGATGACCGCCAGATATTCCAGGATGCGCTCCTTGACCTTTTCCAGTCCGTAGTGATCCTCGTTGAGGATGCGCTCCGCTTTTTTGAGGTCGGCATTGGTTCTGGAGGATTTGTTCCATGGGAGTTCCAGAATCGTCTCCACATAGTTGCGGATGACACCGCTCTCCGCAGAGCTTGGAGCCATCTTGGTAAATTTGGCGATCTCGCGTTTCACCTTTTCCTCGATCTTCACGTCCAGCTTCAGTTTTTCAAGCTGCTCATTCCAGCGTTCTGCTTCGCTCGCAGCCTCTTCCCCGTAGCCGAGTTCATCCTGTATCACTTTCATCTGCTCGCGCAGAATATATTCCTTCTGATTCTGTTTGACTGCCTCCTGCACGCGCTCGCTGATGTCGCGCTCCATGGCAAGAATCTGATTTTCCTCTAAGATCTGGCGATCAACGATCTCCAGACGCTGCTTGACATCAAATGCCTCCAGCACCTCCTGCTTGGCTGTGACCTTGCTGTCCATCTGCATGGCCACCGTATCTGCAAAGATGTCCGGCTCTTCGATCGCGCTGATCAGTTCGTAGACCTCGTCCTTGATCCCCGGATTCAGCTCCATGTAGTCGTCGAACGCATAGAGCACAGACCGCATCAATGCCTGCACCTCTATTTCCTGCGGGTCTGCCGGAACGATTTCTGCCTCTGTGATCTCTGCCATGATGTATGGTTCTTCGGTCGCGATGCCGCTCATCACTGCACGATACTGCCCTTCCACCAGCACGCGTACCGCGTCCCCTTGAATTTTGAGCATCTGCTTGATCTTCACGACTGTTCCGACCGCGTAATAGTCCTCAGGTGTCGGGATCAAAATATTTTCGTCTTTTTGAGAAGTCAGAAATAACTGTTTATCTGCTGTCATCGCGGCTTCCAACGCTTTGACGGATTTTTCCCTGCCGATATCGAAATGCAGAATCGTGTGCGGAAACACAGATAATCCGCGCAGCGGCACGCATGGCATGACCATTCTTTCTGCCATAGTTTCTCCTTTCTTCTGTTGTTTTATCGTATTTGCGTATTGCATGAAATCTCTGATATGGAAAACAGGCGACGATCGTCGCCCGTCTGTTTTCGGTTTTGTTTCAAGCGGTACCGATTTTCCCGATCCCCCGACCGGATTCCCATCGGCACATGCCACATCGTGCTCAGGACGCGGATTCGCCCGTCTTTTCCACAATTCCCGGCTGTTTGAGGATCAGCTCAGGCTGCGTATCCTCCTCGATGGTCTGCTGCGTGATGATGCACTTTGCGACATCGCTGCGAGAAGGAATCTCGTACATGATATCGGTCATCACACCTTCCAGGATACTGCGCAGACCTCTGGCGCCGGTCTTGCGTTCCAACGCTTTTTTGGCGACCGCACGAATCGCCTCCGGTTCGATCGCAAGCTCTACATTGTCCAGACGGAAAAGCTTCTGATACTGCTTGAGCAGTGCGTTCTTCGGCTCGGTGATGATCCGGACCAGTGCATCCTCCGAAAGCTCATCCAAGGTTACGATCACCGGCAGTCTGCCGATGAATTCCGGGATCAAGCCGAATTTGAGCAGATCCTCCGGGCGCACCAGCGACAGGAGTTTCGACTCTTCGACTTTTTCGGTTTTCATATCGGAATTAAAGCCGATCACACGCTCGCCCATGCGTCTCTGGATGATCTTATCCAATCCATCGAACGCACCGCCGCAGATGAACAGCACATTGGTGGTATCAAACGGAATGAATTCCTGATGTGGATGCTTACGCCCGCCCTGCGGCGGTACATTCGCGACCGTACCCTCCAAAATCTTGAGCAGCGCCTGCTGCACGCCCTCTCCGCTGACATCGCGCGTGATGGACGGATTCTCAGAGCGGCGGGAGATCTTATCGATTTCATCGACGTAGATGATACCCTTTTGTGCCTTTTCAATATCCCAATCTGCAGCCTGCAGCAGCTTGAGCAGGATATTCTCCACGTCCTCACCGACATAGCCCGCCTCCGTCAACGCGGTCGCATCTGCGATTGCAAACGGCACATCCAGAATTTTTGCCAGTGTCTGTGCGATCAGGGTCTTACCGGAACCGGTCGGTCCGATCATCACGATATTGCTCTTTTGCAACTCCACGCCGTCATCCTCAATCGCGGTCTTGGTGATACGTTTGTAGTGATTGTATACCGCAACAGCCAATGCCTTTTTGGCATCGTCCTGCTCGATGACATATTCATCGAGAATCGCGGTGATCTCCTTTGGTTTCGGCAGACGCATCGGTTTTTCATCTGTACTTGTCGTCTGTTCCTCCGGATAGTTCTCTTTTAAAATCTCCTGGCAGACCTGAATACACTCGTCGCAGATATAGACGCCCGGTCCCGCCACCAGACGGTTGACCTGACTCTGCGGCTTACCGCAGAACGAGCATTTCAGCTGTTTATTTTCGTCATATTTGCTCATATCGTTTTTCTCCCCCTATGCTTTGGAAGTGATGACCTTGTCGATCAAGCCGTAAGTGCAGGCTTCGTCTGCGCTCATAAAATGATCTCTGTCCGTATCCTTTTCCACTTTTTCCAGCGGCTGTCCGCTGTTGGCAGCCAGAATCCGGTTCAGCTTTTCTCTGGTCTTGAGAATCCATTCTGCGTGAATCTTGATGTCCTCTGCCTGTCCGTTGACCCCGCCGAGCGGCTGATGAATCATAATCTCCGCGTTCGGCAGTGCGTAACGTTTCCCCTTCGTCCCGGAGGAAAGCAGGAACGCACCCATGCTGGCTGCCATACCGACGCAGATCGTTGACACATCCGGCTTGATATACTGCATGGTGTCATAAATCGCCATGCCTGCGGTCACAGAACCGCCCGGGCTGTTGATATAGATGCAGATATCCTTCTCCGGATCTTCTGCTTCCAAAAACAAAAGCTGTGCAACGACCAAACCGGCTACATGCTCATCGATCTGCTCTCCCAAAAAGATAATTCTGTCTTTCAGCAG
>UQMQ01000044.1 GCA_900542245.1 uncultured Eubacteriales bacterium | reverse complement strand
CCGTGTCCGGGATTCTCACCCGATTCCCTTGTTCAGCTGGAACAAGAATGCGTGTCCGTTCGGCACTGCCGGCGCTGTTTGCACCGCGTCTGCGTCCGTTCGGGTCGCGCATTTGCCACAAAAGCCTGTAATTGATTCATTATTCATTTTTGTGTTTGCCTGCATCGTTTCGTTTTGCCTCTGCATTACTTCACACTGCTATGTATTGCTGCTCTAAGGGCGGTGCTTTCCTTCGCAGCATCGCCCTAAAAGGATGAAAGAGCACAAAAAAACTGCCGTCTTTGGCAGTTCCTCTAAATTCAGATCATCAATGTTTCTGTATGCGGTGCATGTCGTTATGCGCTCTGTCTACAGTTTGAAAAGTGCCGATCGGCAAGCATGCAAGCCGCTGTAACTGTAATGCTCTATATGCCGCTCTTACCTTTTCTTCATTGATGCAAAATTCTACTGCCAAGAGTTTTTCCATCTGAGCGATAACTCGTCTCCCGAACTTGTCCTGTCATGCAGGCATTACGGTTGCTGGTACAGTTGGTCTCTCAACCATTTCCGTTAGTTATCCTCTTTTTACCAGTATATCTTGATACTGCGAGCTTGTGTTGCTCAATTTCTCGTCTTTTTTCGACAGGATTACCAAAAGGTACACTTTTTGGTAAGTCTCCGAAACTATTCATTTACATAGTTTTTGCCTTTTGGACACCTATATCCTATCATATCAAAAACTAAAAAGCAATATATTTCGATAAAAATGTGTCGAACTTGTGAAAAAAAGCTGTTGTCGTATTTTATCGAATCCACTGCCAAAAAGTGTACCTTTTGAAAAGTCAAAGCTCCATTGCTTTCATGGTCCGGTAGAAGGTGCCTTGGCTCAGCCCGCTTTGCATAAGCGCCTGCTGCAGGGGCAATTTTTTTTGCTTATATCGCAGAATCGCATCTGTAGCCTCCGGGCTGATCTCGACACAGGGTCTGCCAAAACGCACGCCGCGCGCCCGGGCGGCTTCGATACCTTCGCGCTGCCGCTGCCGGATGTTTTCCCGCTCGTTTTCGGCGGCGAACGACAAAACCTGCAGCACCAGATCCGCGATGAATGTGCCGAGCAGATCTTTACTCAGGGTCGTATCCAGCAGCGGCATATCGATCACCTTGATGTCTGCTTTGATGTCCTTGGTGATGCAGCGCCACTGTTCGATGATCTCTTCGTAATCCCTGCCGAGCCGGTCGATGCTCTTGACTACCAGAATGTCTCCTTCCCGCAGGACATGCAGCAGCCTGCGATAGGCCGGTCGGTCAAAATCCTTGCCGGACTGCTTGTCTGTAAAGAGGCAGGCCGCGGGAATGCCGACCTGCTGCATCGCCAGCAGCTGTCTGTCCTCATTTTGTTCTTTTGTTGATACACGCACATATCCATATCGTCTGTTTCTCTGATTCATTTGCATTACCTCCCTTTTACCTTGCTAGTATTGGCAAAAGTGAACGAATCATCAGCAAATTACAAAACGACTTGATATTTTCCTTTCACACATGTCTTATACCCGTTTTTGTTTGATTTCCGCAAAAATATGCAGTTTTTTAGCAGCACACTGCATGTTATACATGGCAAAGGGGGTTGTATTTGTTTCCGGCCTGTGCTATACTTACGAGTGAAAACAGAATCACAAAAGATAATTTATGTTCTTCTTGCGCGGCGCTTTGCAGACTGCGGGCGGCTGGGCAGGAGGCTAAGATGGAAGCAGGTGAGAGTCCTGCGCGGTCCCGCCACTGTATTGACGGAGCTTTATCTGTAATACCACTGAACGTTCGGAACATTTGGGAAGGTAGGTAAAGCGCTGAGGTCTGAGTCAGGAGACATGCATAGATTTACCATTTGCCGCGTCGGACGAGCGCGGGCAAAATGAAACAAGCAAATGCACAGTAAAAACGGGCTGTGGTCTTTTGGTGTTTTCGCACCATGGGGGCTGCAGTCTTTTTGAATACAAAAATCCACTTAGATATCTCCATGTTTGGATTACCGGCAAAATCGAGCTAATCCGAAGGTCAAGAGAATCTCCTCCTTAGATTCATTGATAAGAATATGTTTCAAGATAAGCGAAAAGACAGCAGCGGTGAAAAAATAAGTGCGAGCAAGCATTCGGAGCTCCAAAGAAAAAAGTTAAATAAAGAATCAAAACAACAAATGATTACCGAACATCTTGCTAATCTGTTTTGCTGCCTTTGCTTTGACCACAGCTCCCACAAATCCATGAACAGGAAAACCGCGGTCCGCACCGGACCTCGAAAGTTTTCTTCTGTATATATCACGATCCTCGCCCAGAAGGGCGCCGGGAAGAAAGGGGGAACCGCTGCGTGAATACGAATTTCATCGGCCTTTCTTGCATACCGCGAGCGGTTGACCGCGGGAGTGCAAAGAGCGAAGGCTTCAATTAGTCATACGATATTTTTAATCGAAACACCATTGCTAAAAAACACTAGAATCAGAAAGAGAGGAAAATATCTATGAAACAGACATTATTCGATAACATGAAAAACTATTACAGACAGCAGTGCGAGAATCGTCAGGAGCAGCTCATCGGGTTGTATCTTCGTCAGGAACACTGGGAAAATCCTGCGCAGGCGTACCCGCGCGGCAGTTGGAGTCAGTTGTTTACCGACGCTCGCGAAACAGCGAAATAAGAATATCCACCTTATAAGAATATCCACCTTTTGGCGCGCATCACGAAACATCGGTTTCGTGGTGCGCGCTTTTTCATTCGTCACATCACGCCCGGATTATGTTCACGGGTTATACACAGGTTATAAAAGCACATCCAACTCCTCGTCGCAGACTTCTCCCTCAGCGACGATATTGGTCGGTCCGGTCAAGTAGATATCCGTAATCTCCTGTGTCTGCGGGTCTGTGTTTAAGGTGATAAACAGCTCGCCGCCCGGTACATGTACTTTGGTGTTCTCACCGCTGACTAGTCCTCTGCGCATCAGCGCCGCAACGACAGAGCCGGTGCCTGTGCCGCAGGCCAGCGTGAAGTCCTCAACACCGCGTTCATAGGTCAATTCTTCCACTTCGTTCTCGCCGATTACCCGACAGAAGTTCACATTCGCGCCCTTCGGAAACGCGCTGTTTGCCCGCAGCTTGCGTCCAAGCTCGCGCAGCGCCTCCTGCGTCATCGCGCAGTCGCCATCCAGCAGCACGACAGCGTGCGGCAGTCCGGGATCGCCAAGCTCCAGATAGTCGCATTGCACAGTCTTGCCGTCTATCTTTGCGGTTACGTCCTGCGCAAACTTCGTAATATCGTTCAGACGTACGGTGTACATCCGCTTATCTCTGCGCTGTCCGACGACCAGTCCGGCCGTCGTCTCCACACGCTGCGTCTCGCCTGCCAGCCCCTTTTCATAACCGTATCTGGCGATACAGCGCGCGCCGTTGCCGCACATTTCTCCGAGGCTGCCGTCCGCATTATAAAAATACATGCGGTAATCGCCGCCGTTTTGCGGCGCGTCCACGATCATCATACCATCCGCACCGATCGACATGCGCCGCGTGCACAGCCGTCTGGCCAGCGCCGCAAACTGTGCCTGCGGTAATTTTTCTTCTATGTTATTGATGACAAGGAAATCATTGCCTGCCCCTTGCATTTTCGTAAATTTCATTGGGATTCCCTCCTTCAGCCCGCAAAGGCTGTTTGCTTTTTCATTGCGTCAAAATCTCCTTCTGCCTTTCTTCAGGCGAATCCAGCACAAAACCGCCCGCGAGATCCAGTCACAGGCCATCGCAACCCACAGAAACTCCAGACCCAGTCCAAACCCCTTCACAAAAAGGAAGGATAGCGGCAGTCTGACTGCCCACATGCCGATGACAGCGATTAGAAACGGCCATTTCGTATCGCCCTCGCCTCTCATAATGCCGGTCGCCACGAAATTGATCGCCAAACATGGTTCTGCGAAAGTCTGGATCCGCAGCAGCACAGCTCCCGCTTTGATGACCGCCGCATCGGCGATAAAGAAACCCATCAGCTGCGGCGCGAACACATACATCAAAGCTGCCATCGTACACATGATTATAAGGTCATAGATCATGCACAGCCGCGCGTATTCGTGCTTCAAATCCTCGCGTCCGGCGCCTGCAGACTGCGCGACCAGTGTTGTGACGGCGATCCCGAAACCAAACGCGGGCATATAGCAGATCGATTCTCCGGTATTTGCCAGCTGGTGCGCGGCCAGCGCCGCGGTTCCCAAGCCCGTCGCCAGCGCCGATCCCAAGATCTGCCCGAAAGAGATACTGATCCGTTCAAAGATCACCGGAACGCTCAGGTACAGCATCTGCCGCACAATTACTTTATCCGGGCGATAGTCGTCCCGCACCCTGATCGAAATCGCGCGCCGCTTGGAAAACAGCACCCGCAGCATCAAAAGCCCCGCGATGAGCGCACCGCCGCTCGTGCCGAGCGCCGCGCCGCGTACGCCAAGCCCCAGTCCGATGGTTTTGACGGTGAAGCCCATCAGCTTCACGCTGCCGACCGGATAGATCAGCAGATAGTTCAGCACGATATTGATAAGGTTAAACAATATATTGTACAGCATCGGTGTTTTCGTGTCACCCAGACCCCGCACAAGGCCGCTGCAGACTGCAAGCATGATCTGAAACGGAATGCCAAAGCCGATCAGCATCAGATAAGCGCGCGCATCCGGTATGATGTCCGCTTCTGCGCCCATCACCCTCGCGAAAAATTGAGCGAGCCCTTCGATCAGCGCCAGCATGAGCAGCCCTAAAAGCAGCATGGCAGTCATTGCCTGCCGCATGATTTTTTTGACCTTTTCCGGGTCATTCTGCCCGAGAGCCGTGGCCGCCAAAACAGAGAACCCCGTCACCGGTCCCCAAATAATCCCATTAATCATCCACAGCAGACTCGTGTTGATCGTTACCGAAGCCGCTGCATTGACGCCCATGCTGCCAACCATCGCCAGATCGACATAACTCACCATGGTCTGCATGATCTGCTCTAAGATCGCCGGCCATGCGAGCAGAAGTACCGTTTTGCGTGTTGAGATTTTTGGTTGTGCCACGTCTGGTGCTGCTATCGTCTCACCTTGCACTTGCACTTGTCCTTTGTTCATGTCTGTTCTGTTCCCACCTATCCTTGCAACGGCACTGCTTTGAGACCGTATTAAATGTCATAATCACTGAACGGAACCGGCTCGCCGGTGACATCATAAAAGTGCCACCATTCTCCCTTGTATGCTTGGAATCCCACCGATTCCATCACTTCCTTGAGATAGGAGGCATTTTTTCTGCCCACGGCGGAGTTGCGTTTACAACTCAACGCCGCGCGTTCGTTCATCGTGTCAAACGGCGACGGCATTTCGATATCCGTTCCGTCCATATTCGTCAAAGTAACATCCACGCACATACCGTTCATGTGCGACGGACGAAACGTCTTGATTTTGGCGACCTCCGGCGGTCTGGCAACGAAATTATCGTCCGGCAGGATCTCCCAAAACCTCCGCTGCGCACGAATCGGTCTGTAAGCATCCCAGATCTTTACGCGATATCCTGCCGCCTTGAAAATATTTTTTGCCTGTATCAAAATTTGCGCGGTATGCGCGTCCACCCAGCACTCCGCTGACCGGTAAACCTGTACACCGGTAAAATTATCTGCTGTTGCATATCTTAAATCAATGATAAAATCCGCATCGAGGTCTAATAAGCGAATCAAATTTCCTTTTTTATCCAGTTTCCCATGCCCTTCCTTTTCTGTTTATTCTTTTTATTTACTGTTTCGTAGGAGCAGCAAGCAGACTGCCGATCCAAAAGCTCGTTTATGCGCATGATATTGTCCGCCTCGTTCGGCAGACTGCCTCTCAGGCTTCCGTTTATTCTGCACTGTTTTCCTGATAGAGCTCCAGCGCAATTTCACGTATGAAGCGTTCTGTCTCCGGCACATCGGTATCCTCGGAGCAGATGACAAGCACGAACGGCTTTTCGGCAAATACGATTGCCCCATCATGTGTCACCTTGCCGTTCTCTCCGGTCTTGTTGGCGATTTTTTCGCCTCCGTCGATGTAGCCCGGGATTTTGTGGCGGATCTGCTGCAGCAGGAGGATTTCTTCCGCATGCGCCGATACTGCTTCACAGCAGAAGCTTCTTCGATAGATCTGCTCCAGCAGCATACCGATCTCGCCCGGGCACACATAGTTGGAGAGCCCTCTTGCCTGCGCCTCATCATCAAAATAACAGCGTTCGAAGCGTGTCGCGGATAGTCCCATCGCTTCCATATCGCGTCTGAGACGTTCGAATCCAACCAGACGCAGGAGTGCATTCGTTGCCGTATTGTCGCTGATGGTGATCATCAGTCTGCAGAGCGTCTCAATATCCACCTCCAGATCGCCCGGGAATGATTTGAGTGCGCCGCAGCCGCCCACCTTATCGCCATCCTTCACCTTCACTTTATCCGTCAGGTGCAACACACCTTCTTGCGCCAGCTTTAAAACCTCCAGCAGAAGCGCCAGCTTCGGCAGGCTTGCCGCCTCAAACGCATCCTCGCTGTGATATTGATAGGTCTCGCCGGTCACAAGGTTTTTGTAATAAAACCCGATGTGCCCCTTTAATGCGGTCAACCTTTGTTCCAATTTCTTCTTATCCATCCCTGCCCTCTCTGCTGCATGCTATTTCAGCATTTCCGGCATGACCTGATTTTTGATCATATCATCGTAGCTCTGTCTCTTGACGATAAGCTCGGACTTGCCGTCCTTGACCAGAACCACTGCCGGAATCGGATTGCTGTTGTAGTTTGATGCCATCGAAAATCCGTATGCGCCCGTTGAGAACATCGCAAACAAATCACCGGCCTTTGCCGTTCCGGTAATCATGCAGTCCTTGATCAGGATATCACCGGATTCACAGCACTTGCCGCAGATCGTCACCTTATCGTCCTTCGGTTCGGAAGCCTTGTTCGCGACCAGACCCTCATATTCCGCCTGATACAGCGCCGGTCTGATATTATCCGTCATACCGCCATCGACAGAAACATATTTGCGAATATCGCGAATATCCTTGATACTGCCGATCGTATAAAGTGACAGCCCCGCCTCCGCAACAATACTTCTGCCCGGCTCGATGACGACCGCCGGTCTTTCTACGCCAAGCTCCGTAAAGAACGCCTCAATGCGTTCCATCATCGGCGCCAAGAAATATGCATAAGGCTTTCTTTCCTCGTCGATATAGGTCGCCCCAAAGCCGCCACCCAGATTCAATTCCTTAATGTCATAGTCAAATCTCTTTTTGATCTCTGCCACCTTATCAAGAATGATGTCCAGCGCCTGCAAAAACGGCGCATTGTCGAACAGCTGAGAGCCGACATGGAAGTGCAGACCCAAAAAGTTGATGTGCTCCGCCTTGATCGCTGCTTCCACCTGTGGGAAGAAAACATCCTCGTCCAGCGGGATCCCGAATTTGGAGTCTTTTTTGCCCGTCGTGATGTAGTCGTGTGTGCTGGCCGCAACACCCGGCGTTACACGGAAAAGGATATTGGCAGTCTTGCCCTTTTCCTTGCAGATTGCTTCGATCAGCGCAACTTCCTGCAGTCCGTCTACGATAAATCTGCCGATGCCGTAATCCAGCGCTTCTTCGATCTCCTGCGGCAGCTTATTGTTGCCGTTGAACTCGATACGCTCTGCAGGGAAGCCCGCTTTGATCGCCGTATGCAGCTCGCCGCCGGACACGATGTCGATGCAAAAGCCCTCTTTCTCGCAGATTTTGTATATTGCCATAGTGCAGAACGCCTTCGAGGCGTAAGCAGCTCGTGTATTCGGATATTTGTCTAAAAAACAGGTTTTGATCTCGCGCATCTTGTCTTCGATGTCGCCTTCGGACATCACATACAGCGGTGTACCGTATTGTTTGGCGAGATCAACGGTACTGCATCCGTCGAAGTACAGGATACCGTCTTTGATTTCACGTCTCTGATTCATTTTCTTTTTCCTTTATCTTGTCGTTATAAGTCTTGCTCTACTGCAAAGCTGATGGTCTTGTTCGCTGTATCTATCCTGCATATTGCCCCCATCGGCAGCGTCATCATCGGCTTGCCGTGGCCGGACTGTACGTGATACATGACCGGAATATCAATGCCGCGCAGAATGTCCAGCATGCATGCCTTCAGATCATAAGCAGGGTCGTCCAATGTGATCTTGGTAAACTGACCAAATAGAATGCCGCTGCATTCTGCGAGCTTACCTGCGTTTCTCAGATGATACATCCACTTTTCGATCTTGGTGATTGGCTCGCAAACCTCTTCGATGAACAAAATTTTGCCTTTCGCATCGAGACTGTAAGGTGTGCCGATGCTGGCCGAAAGCAGCGACAGATTACCGCCTGTCAAACGCCCCTCCGCTTTGCCTTCTTTTAAGACTTCCAGCGGCATGCCCTGCGGATTTTCAAACGCAAAATCCTTCTCCGCGTCGATAGCCTTGAAGAAAGATGCCTTTGTTTCTGCGTCAAAATCGCTGACCATATTGGAAGAAACCATCGGTCCGTGGAATGTGATTAAATCGCACTTCTGTGTAAATGCCAAGTGCATGCTCGTTACATCGCTGTAGCCGACAAAAATCTTCGGATTGTTCCTGACGATCTCGTAATCGATGTATTCCATCGCACGGCTGCCGCCATCTCCGCCGCGTACGCAGAAAATCCCCTTCACTTCCGGATCCGCAAACATGCGATTGATCCATTCTCCGCGCACCTTACCGTCTCCAGCCATATAACCGGCATAGTTCGTATCCAAATTATCCGCAGCTTTCACCTTAAACCCCATAGCCTCAACTGCTGCGATGCATGCACCGACTTTATCTGCTGTAATTGCCGAGCTCGGACAAATGATACCGACGGTATCCCCGGCGTTTAATTTTTTTGGATATTTCATCATAACCCCCATACATGTCACTCGCCGACAGAGAACTGTGTCATGCCGGCGAGTGTTGATTTGTTAAGTATCTATGTTTTCTTTATTTATCTCTTTGATCTCTTTCGATCAATGCTCGTGCTTAATACCACATAATGTTAACGATAACTGTTGCTGCGATCAGGGACGCAAGGTCGCCAAGCAGACCAGCCGCGATAGAATGTCTGGTGTTGGACACGCCTACGGAACCAAAGTAAACAGCAACAACGTAGAAGGTCGTTTCTGTGGAGCCTAATGCAACCGATGCGATACGCCCGATCTGGGACTGTGTACCATACTGCGCAAGCAGGTCAGCCATCAGACCCTCAGCAGCACCGCCGGAGAAAGAACGCATGATTGCCATCGGCAGCACTTCACTCGGAAGGTCGATCAGGTTCGTCAGCGGTGCCAAGATATCGCAAAGCCAATCCATAGCACCGGAAGCGCGGAACATACCGATTGCGCAGAGCATCGCTGTCAGATACGGGATGATCATAACTGCGGTGGAGAATCCCTCCTTCGCACCGGTCGTGAATGAGGTATATACCGGAACTCTTTTGAAAATTGCGTATAACGCAACTGCGGCAACTACCAGTGGAATCGCCCAAATAGAAATCACTTCTAATACATGTGTCATATTCGTTTTCCTCCTTATTCCCTATTAAAACGCAACCTTTTCAGAACCGGTTTTCAGTTCATAGCCTTCAGGAAGAACGATCGGGTTGTCGCCAACATAATGTTCATTGATTTCCAGTCTGCCTGCTGCGATTTCTCTTTCAATAACGTTCTCGAATTTCCATTTCTTCGTTTTTTCAAAGATAATGGTGAATACAATACCTGTAACTGTTGAAATCGTAGTTGCAATGATAACCGGTGCGATGATCTCTGCCGCGCCTTCTGTCTGAACAGCCGCGCGCAGACCCATAGCAGTAACTGGAATCAGTGTAATAGAGGTCGTGGAAATTGCCATCAGCATACACTGCGCATTGGTCGCGATACCCTTGGTCGGGTTCAGGGTCTGCAGATCCTGCATTGCTTTCAGACCGAACGGCGTAGCCGCGTTACCGATACCTAAGATGTTGGCTGCGAAGTACAGTGCCATCGTAGACTGTGCCGGATGGTCAGCCGGAACTTCCGGGAACAGCTTTCTCATCGCCGGTGCGATGGCTTTGCCCAGCTTTTCGCAGAGTCCGGAATCCTCCATGACCTTCATCAGTCCGCAGAAGAATGCCATGATACCAATCAGTCCCAAGCAAATGTCTACTGCTGTGCTTGCAAAGTCGAAGATGTTGTTCAGAACAAGTTCCATGGTACCTGTTACAGCGCCTGCAACGACTGCGATAACAACTAGGCCCACCCAAATGTAATTCATCATAACTGTGAATCCTCCTTGTATAATTGCTGCCCGGCAATCTGCCGGGTTTATTCATTCACAACTATGTTAAAGCAATAACTATGCCAAAACACCGTTCGGACACCATACAAACAAGAAAACCTCCTTTTCTTCACGAAGTCCTCACGTTTTCACGCGGTTTTCACATCCGACAGATTTTTACATCTTGTGAAAATTTCATCAAATCATCCGTAATTTTTCCTATTTTTAGGACTATATTTCCTGTTTTCAGGAATTATTCTGTATACTTCGTTTTTTATGCTCTGTTCTGCGCTGTTTTACACGCCCGATGCCCAGAGGTCGCTAGGCATATTTTTTGCTTTTATCTATTGTCGTGTGCGCCCGCATCGATTATAATGTTTTTCATGCGGATCTGCAGCAGCCACTTGCCTCGCTGCAAATTTTCCTGCAGGACAAACCAATAAGGAGTTTCAAATATGAAAAAAATCGGATACCATTATACCAATCTCGCGAAACAGATCTTCATCGGTATTTGTTTCCTATATCTCTTGCTGCGCTTCCTCATTGTACTGGAAATTCTAGTCTTCAAGCTCGACGGCTATTATGAAAACATGAATTTCCCGCTGACCCTCCTGCTGTATTTCGTCATCTTTCTGGTTCTGCTGGTGGTGTTCCGCGGACACAAAATCTGCATCAGCGCCTATGATGAGCAAACGCTCACCTACTACAACACCCTGCTGCGTAAGTCAAAATCTTTAGATTTATCGACCGTCAAAATGGCTGTTTTCGATACCTTCGGGGTCAAATTTTACGATCATCAGGACGCGGATTACAAAAACGAAAAGCCAATGTTCTTCCTGCCGTTCTTCCGTGATGGCATTATCGAAGCGCTGGACATCGACGCTTTCTTTAAGATGATGAAAGCAAAGGAAGGCGTGCAGGTCATCAAAACCTTTAAGGTCCTGCCGGGTTATACCAAAAAATGGACGGCGCTCACGGTCTTTTACGGTTTCCTCGCGGTTTTCGCTTTCATGAACACCGCTACCCCGCTGACCGTCGTCATCGTTCTGCTCCAAAACCACTAAAACTCCTAACACAAACACAAATTCCCGAAGCAGCGCCCACATCCCTTATGGCAGCTGCTTCGGGAATTTTTTTCTGCAAGCAGAGGATCCGTTTACTTCAGCTCAGCATTGCACGCAGTCCGCTCTGCTTCCGCCTGTGTGCCTGTCTCTGCAGCCTGTGCTGCAGCTGCCGTCTCGGCCGCCTTGCGTGCCTCAAAGCGCTTTTGCTGCTTATCCTGCAGATTCTCGATCATGCTCTTATCATGATTTTTTAAAATATAACCGAACGATGCGACGATGATCACCAGACCGATAATCACTTTAATTGCCATGTTTTCTCCCTCTTTCCTTTATACTCTCTTGTATGATTTCCCATCTTCACGTTTCGTTAAAACCGGAACCGAAACCCGGACAGCGACTGTATCTTCAGGTTGTCCAGCGGATTGATCCCCTTTGCCGTCAGAACGCACATCACTACAGCGCAGACTAGGATCAGTACCCCGGCGATCAGCCATGCTGTCCGCTTTCTCTGCTCTCTGCGGGCAGCTGCTGCCTCCTTGCTGCCGTCCAGATCATCCGGATCCCGATACACACCGTCTACTAGGATCTTCCGTTCTTCCCGCGCCTGCTTTTCCTGCAGGTATTTCTGCGCCTTCTGTCTGGTCGACGTCGGCGACAAGGCATGCTTTTCGAGGATCGTCATAATTTTGTTTGCATTCTCTTGTGGTGTTTTGGTTGGATATTGTGGTATTTTCACAAGTGCTGCGCTCCTTCCTGCCACAGTCTTCCATGGCACAATTGTTGCATTTCTTTAAGTTATATTGTATGATAAAACCTTGGAGGTGTAAATATGAATCTGAATTTTGAACAATTACGTACACAAGTCAACGATGTCTTTGCCGAGACCGCGGCGTTTCGCCGGGACATTCACATGCATCCGGAGCTGAGTGAACACGAAGCGCGTACCGAGGCGAAAATCTGTGCCCGGCTGGACGAGCTCGGCATCCCGTACGAAAAGGACATCGCCGGGCATGGTGTCTGCGCGACGGTTTACGGCCAAAGCACCAAAAAAACCGTTGCCATCCGCGCGGATATCGATGCTCTGCCGATCACCGAACAGACCGGTCTGCCATACGCATCCCAGAACGCAGGCGTTATGCACGCCTGCGGGCACGATATGCACACATCGATTCTACTCGGTGTTGCCAAAATCCTCAAGGCAAACCAAGACTCTCTGCCGGGGACCGTTCGCCTGCTCTTCCAGCCATCCGAAGAAACCATCGGCGGTGCCAGACAGATGATCGAGGCAGGCTGCCTCAAGAATCCTGAGATCAAAAATATCATCGCGCTGCACGTCGCGCCGAATATCGACTGCGGCAAGCTGGAATTCACCAAAGGCTATATGAACGCCGCCTCCTGTGAGTTTTATCTCACCGTCAAGGGCAAGTCCTGCCACGGCGCGCATCCGGAGGGCGGCATCGACGTTCTGCCTCCCGCTTGTGCGATCGTCTCCGGTCTGCAGACCATCGTGACCAGAAACCTCCCGGCGACTACGCCTGCGATCATTACCGTCGGCAGATTCCACAGCGGCACCGCCAACAATATCGTCTCCGGCGAAGCGAAACTTGGCGGCATCCTCCGTACCTTTGATTTAAGCCTGCGCGAAAGCATCAAGCAGCGCATCCTCAAAATGGCAGAGGATACCGCCGCCGCCTACGGCGCCTCCTGCGAGGTCGTCTTTGAGGACAGCTACCCTTCACTCAAAAACAGCGATACACTGTTTGATCTGCTCACTCCGGTCATGGAGGAGGCTTTCGGCAAGGACAATATCGTCTACGCCGACGTACCGAGCCTAGGTGCTGATGACTTCGCTTATTTCACGCAAGGGTATCAGGGCTTCTACTTCAATTTAGGTACGCACGACCCACAGTCGGACGCATGCTTCCCGCTGCACAACGAGCATTTCGCACCGCAGGAAGAAGCGCTGCGCATCGGCATGCTGGCAGAGCTCGTCGGTATTTACACGATCCTGACTACTTGATCTGATAACGCTTCAGTTTATCGTAAAAGACGCTCTTGGACACATCCAACTCCTTCATCGCCTTTTGCTTATCACCGTTGTACTTCATCAGCGTCATTTCCATCACCCGCTTTTCCTCCTGCGCGAGGATCTCCTTCATCGTGACTGGTGTCTGTTCGCTGCCGATGCACAGATGCTCCGCGTAGACGATATCCGAATCGCAGATGCTGATGGCCCGCTCGATGACGTTTTCCAGTTCTCGGACGTTCCCCGGCCAGTCGTAAGAAAGCATCTGCTGGATCGCCTCGCCCGAGAATTGTTTCGGTTCCAGCCCATAATCCCGGCAGATCTGCAGCAAAAGCTGGTTGATGAGCAGATACAGATCCGCCTTGTGCTCGCGGATCGGCGGCACGTGGATTGGGAAAACATTTAGACGATAATAAAGATCCTGCCTGATCCTGCCCTGCGCGACTTCCTCTTCCACATTTTTATTGGTGGCGGCGATGACACGCACATCAATCTTGACCGGCTTAGACGAGCCGACCCGGTAGATCGTCTTATTCTGCAGTACATGTAGCAGCTTGACTTGGATCTCCGGCGCCATTTCACCAATCTCATCGAGGAAAATCGTGCCCCTGTCCGCCGCCTCGAAAAAGCCGACCTTACCTTCGCTTTTCGCACCGGTGAACGCGCCGCCGACGTAGCCGAACAGTTCACTTTCAAACAGCGACGGCGCAATCGCCGAACAGTTCACCTCTACAAACGGCGCCTGCGGATTGCCGAGCTGATGGATCGCTCTGGCCAGCTTGGTTTTACCCGTTCCGCTTTCGCCCGTCAAGAGCACATTGAATCGGCTCTGCGATGCCTTATATGCCATGTATTTGACCGCTTTGGCCTTTTCGCTTCGTCCGGCGAAGTCATCCAGCAGTTCTTCCGGGAAGTCCGGTGTCTGCCGCTGATGGGCATATTCGTTTCTGGCCTCCATCTGCCGCAGGAGCTCGTTTCGTTCCTCCATCAACGTCTCCAGACGCGCTGCGTCCTCGATGATCAAGAACACTCCCTCATAACCGGATCCGTTCTGTTCGGACAGCCCCGGAAAGATATTACCGATGACCGGCCGTTTGTTCAGCTCATAGATCCAGTTTTTAATTGGCCCCGCTTTGCCGTCCATGACGCTGAAGAGCATCTGACTCAGCTCTGAATTATCAAAAAGCTCTAGGAAAGGCTTGCCTAGTACATCCCGATCGTTCGCTTCATTCTTTTTGGCCTGAAACGGCTTACCTCTGAGGATCTCTCCTGCATCCTCTCCGCGTGTGCTGTAGCCTTTGGCCTGAAAGAATTTCACTCGGCCGGTCCTTCCGTCAATGATGACCATATTGGCAATCGCTCTATAATAGGGCAGCGTATAGGTCTTAGCATTGACCGTGATCTCCGTCGTCTTTTTGGCGGTATCGATGCTGGCCTTAACAGAAAATCCGTAATAATTGGCATCCAAAACCAGCGGGACGCCCAGATTATGCTCTCTGACATGCTTAAAGATCGGATCGATTTTTTCATTTTGATATACCCCGACGGCAACCAGCATTTCGTCTTTTTTGATCTCATCTGTGATGTTCAGTTTCCGAAACTCCGCCGCACTTAGGTTCCCGTCGTCATCGCCGACCATATTGTCCGCAAGGATCACCACATCGCCGTCCGCGATACATCCCGCCTCATGGCTGTCATGTGCACCGAAGGCAATGCCCGTGATCTCTTTCGCCTTTTTATTGCATAAACGGATTTTTCGCTCTTGGTCTACATATACGATACCCTGATTCAGATTTTCCAGAATCTGCTCCAAGACTCTTTCTTCGCTGCTGCTCAGCATCTTGCACCCCTTATCTTATCCACTTCCTGTTTTGCGCACTGCAACCACTGCCCTGCGGTATCTGTTGTCTCTATTATACAGGGCTGTTCCTGTTTCCGCAAGTCCGACTCCGGTCTTTTATGCACCAATAGCCATGTAAAATAAAGAGCTATTTGCACCTATTAGTAGGAAAGTAAGATCTATCTTCAGCCGGATGCCGGAAACCAGGAAGAGAAAGTGACGGATTCTTTTTAAACAGGGTAAAATAGAATATAAACGAGTTGCAACCAATTATAGAAAGGTAAGTAAAAGATGTTTAATCTGGGAAAATACCCTTGATGAACCTGAAACAGCCCAAACAGCCCGTTTTTATGCAAATTTGAAACTTTCAAAAAAATGGCATTAAACTTGCAGTTAATTTAATCACAAATGCGGATGCACCAGACACATCAGATAAGAAAGGATGAAAAGAGACATGATGGCAGATATGACAGCATTGGAACAATATCTGGGTGAGATGTTCCGACGAAAAAAACTTTCAGGTATGGCGATTGCGATACGAGGACCTAAAGGTTTGATTTTTCGAAAGGGATTCGGATTCAGAAACAAAGAACGCACGCTTGTGCCTGATGAAAATACAATATTCGGTATCGCTTCAATGAGCAAATCCATGGTGGGCTTAGCATGCTGCATGCTACAAACCGAAGGCAGACTTCATTTAAACGATCCAATGACAAAATATTTTCCGAGGCTGCATATCCCAGGCATACCGGACGAACTTGTAACGATTGAACGGGTTGCACTGCATAGAGCAGGAATCCCGCCGATGGAGCCGCTTGAGTGGTCGATTGCAATGAACAGCGAGGAAAGGGATAGCGAGTGGCTGCACTACATGAGGGAAACCGCACCTAATAAAATGGATAAAATCGATCAGATTGTGGACTACATTTCAGAGGGCAGGTATCCCACACTGGGAATGCCAGGTGAGTACATGAGCTATTCTAATGAAGGGTATGCACTGCTCTCCTATGTAGTTGATCAGGCTGCAGGCATTCCTTTAGAAGAATATTTACAGGAGAAGATTTTCAAACCTCTGGGAATGCACCGAACGGTACTGGATGAGGACTGCAGCAAGGCCCGCATCCTTGCGGAGGGGAATATTACAAGCCTGTTTGAAGAGGATGATGACGCTGATTGGGTCTGCGATGATAACTGGTCTGTACTACCACCATTTCGTGGATGTGCATGTGTAAAGTCCACAGCATCGGACATGACAAGATATTATAAAATGATTGCAGATAATGGCTTATGGGAGGGCAGGCAAGTTGTCCCGAAGGAAGCAATAGAATTGTTCATAGGCAAGAAATACCCAACAAGAGTAAAACCATATTATTGTATGGGACTTGAAAAAAGACTGATAGGTGGTCGAGTAGTCTGTCAGCACTCCGGTGGACT
>UQMQ01000043.1 GCA_900542245.1 uncultured Eubacteriales bacterium | reverse complement strand
AACGGTACACTTGAAGTCGGCAAATGGGCTGATTTAGCTGTTATTGAAAAAGATATTTACGAAATCAGTCCTGAGCTTATAAAAGAAACAAGGATTGATATGACCATCCTTGCGGGCAAGACTGTTTACACAAGAATATAAAAACTTCACTTTTTGATGGAATGAACGTAAACGGTAAGCCATCCGTGCATTGAAATAATTGACGCCGCAGATTTTACTCCGCGGCGTTTGTTCGTTTTTATGTTTTTTTTCTGCAGATGTCAGGCAGATTATCTGACCATGGTAGCAAGTCATCTAAAAATTCCATTCTTGTATCATCCATATGTTTTGGTATTTCAGTTAGAATATGGCTAAAATACTGATAAATGTTCAATCCGTTTGCTTTAGCGGTTTCTACTACTGTTATTACCCGGTTAGCCATTGTCTGCCTTGAAATGTTCACATCATTTCTTGCATATTCCTGTTCTTGTCTGTACAGTGGAATGGCATTTGTATACTTTCCATTGATTACAGCTGCAACAAGTGATGGTGTTGCAATGCTGTTTGGATTACTGTTTTTATGCAACTATTTCTTGTTGCTCTTGACAAAATCATTTTTAGAGATTAAAATTATAACAGTGTTATATAGCGCTGTTATATAGGAGGTGTGCAAAATAAACGGAAATGGAACGACTTTAGAAAATATCCACCGGGCAGCGAAAGCGGAATTTTTAGAAAAAGGATATAAAGACGCTTCCCTGCGGAATATTGTGAAATCCGTGGGAATGACTACCGGAGCCTTTTACGGATATTACAAAAGCAAAGAAGAACTTTTTGAAGCCATCGTTGGTGAACATTATGAATATATTCGTAACCGTTTTATAAAGGCACAGCAGGAGTTCGCCGAACTACCAGCTGCCCAGCAGCCGGAAGTCATGAGTGATATTTCGGGAATCTGCATGTACGATATTCTCTATTATGCGTACGAACATTTAGAGGAATGTAAACTGATCCTCTGCTGTTCGGAAGGGACAAAATTTGCCGGGCTAATTGATGAAATGGTGGAGATTGAGGTAGATGGGACGCATGCCTATCAGGATGTCTTAAGGCAGCTTGGACGGCCCTCTCCGCATATCGATCCTTCGCTGGAGCATATTCTGATCACCGGAATGTTTCATACTTTTTTTGAATTGATCATCCACGAAATGCCGCTCAAAGATGCCGAAAACTACGTCAGAGAAATGCGCGCCTTTTATACAGCGGGATGGATGAAAATTATGGGGCAGTAAAGCCTTATAATTTTTGTTCGACAGTTAGCTACAGCTAACCTAAATTCGGATATTGTAAGAACATAGACGTGTTCTCTTTATCATAAACACAAAGAAAAGGAGGAATTTTTTTGAAAAAACAATCCAATTTATCACGCCTGCTGGGAATTGCAGGACGCCATAAGTACCTGACCTATGCTTCCTGGGTGCTTTCTGCCATCAGTGCCCTGATTGCTCTGGTGCCATTCTATTACATCTGGAAAATGATCAAGGAAGTACTGGAGGTGGCGCCAGATTTTGGCCAGGCACAGAACCTGACCGGTAATGGCTGGATGGCAGTATTGTTTGCGGTTATAGCGGTGCTTGTCTACATAGCAGGGCTGATGTGTTCCCATTTAGGGGCATTTCGTATTGCCACAAACCTGCGTATCCAGACCATGGAGCATATTGTTAAGCTTCCTCTTGGATTTGCCGAGAGTTTTGGCAGCGGAAAACTGCGCAAAATCGTCAACGAATCCAGCGCAGCCACCGAAACCTATCTCGCGCATCAGCTTCCCGACAGAGCCAATGCCATTGCAACCCCCTGCGGTCTTTTGGTGCTGTTGTTCGTGTTTGACTGGAGACTGGGACTGTTGAGCCTTGTTCCGGTTGTGCTGGGGTTTCTGATCATGATGGCAATGACCGGAAAGCAGATGCAGGAAAAGATGAAAGAATACCAGAATGCGCTGGAGGATATGTCCAATGAAGCGGTAGAGTATGTCCGCGGTATTCCGGTGGTAAAAACCTTTGGTCAGACGATCTTTTCCTTTAAGAAGTTTAAAGACTCCATTGACCGCTATAAAGTATGGGTGATCGCCTATACCAAGCAGCTTCGGACACCGATGATGTTCTATACAGCTGCGATCAACGGAGTTTTTGCCACACTGATCGCCGGAGGACTGTTGCTGACACAAGACGGTGTGACCTCCAGTTTCTTACTGGATCTCATTTTCTATATAATTATTACGCCGGTTATTTCTGTTACACTGACACGCATCATGTTCCAAAGTGAAAATGCCATGATCGTAGATGACGCTTTACAGAGAATTGACAGCGTTTTGCATTTGAAGCCTCTGGAGGAAACCAAACACCCAATGCATCCGCAAAATGCTTCCGTGGAACTGAAATCGGTTCATTTCAGCTATGATGGAAAAAAAGAAGTATTAAAAGATATTTCACTGACCATTCCTGCAGGACAGACGGTAGCTTTTGTCGGTCCGTCCGGCGGTGGTAAAACAACCCTTGCCAACCTGATTTCCCGATTTTTTGATCCCCAGAGCGGAATGGTAAAAATAGGTAGTGTCAATGTGAAAGACATCCCGAAAGAGGAACTCATGAATACGGTGTCTTTCGTATTTCAGAACAGCCGTCTGATCAAGGCATCCATTCTGGAAAATGTGCGTATGGGAAAACCGGAAGCTACCCGTGAGGAAGTTCTGGCTGCCCTTCATCACGCACAGTGTGATGATATTCTGGAAAAACTCCCACAGGGTGTGGATACGGTTATCGGTACAAAGGGTGTCTATCTTTCCGGCGGCGAGCAGCAGCGAATTGCCATTGCCCGTGTAATGCTGAAAAATGCACCGATCATCATTCTGGATGAAGCCACTGCCTTTGCTGACCCGGATAACGAAAGCCGCGTACAGGCTGCTTTCTCAAGACTTTCCGAGGGAAAGACCGTGATTATGATTGCCCACAGGCTTTCTACCGTAACAAATGTGGATCAGATTTTTGTCATTTGCAACGGACAGGTTGCCGAGTGCGGCAACAGCCGTGAATTGCTTGCAAAAGACGGCATTTTCAGCCGTATGTGGAAAAATTACCAGACTTCCGTGCAATGGAAGGTAACAAAGGAGGTGCAGTGATATGATCAAAAAACTACAGAAAAAATATGCCCTGTCTGAACAGGGAGCAAAAGACCTGATCAAAGGCTGCCTGGCCTGTGTCCTTCAGAATCTGTCTTTTATGTTCCCGGTAGGACTTTTATATTACCTGGTCAGCGATCTGATGAACGGGGGTGTTCTCGGTGGGAAAATTCCATTTTATGTGGCAGGCTGCGTGGTGTGTATCGGCCTGATTCTGCTGACCACTTTCTTTCAATATAATGCGACCTATTTTGCCACTTACAAAGAAAGCGGTATCCGCCGTATTACTCTGGCAGAGCATCTGCGCAAAATCCCTCTTTCCTTTTTTGGGAAAAAGGATTTAGCCGATCTTACCAGTACGATTATGGCGGACTGTACCTTCCTGGAACAAAGTTTTTCGCATTTTATCCCTGAGCTTGCAGGTTCGATCATTTCTACGGTTCTAATTTCCATCGGTCTGCTCTTTACGGACTGGAGAATGGCACTGGCTGCCTTATGGGTTCTGCCGGTTGCCTTTGCGATTGTGGGATTTTCCGCTAAGATTCAGGAAAATCTGAACCAGAAAGCGATGGACGTGAAGATGGCCTGCGCAGACGGGATACAGGAGTGCATTGAAACGGTTCGTGACCTGAAAGCGAACAATGCGGAGCAGGCATATTTAAAAGGTCTGGAAAAGAAGATCCGTGCAGTGGAGCATCGTTCCATCCTCAATGAATTCGGCCTTGCTGTTTTTGTGGTTTCCGCATCGCTGGTGCTGAAGCTTGGTATTGCAACGGTTGCGCTGGTGGGAGCTGTGCTGCTCATGCAAGGAAGCCTCTCCGTGCTTACATTCTTTATGTTCCTTCTGGTAGTATCCCGTTTATATGACCCTCTGCAGGGCGCACTCCAGAATCTTGCGGCAGTCATCAGTACACGAACCAACATTGCCCGTATGAATGAGATTCTCGATCATCCGATCCAGCAGGGCAGCGACAGGCTTTCCAATCAGGGGTATGATATTGTCTTTGACCATGTTGGGTTTGCCTACAATACCGGAGAAACCGTATTGAAAGATGTTTCCTTTACGGCAAAACAGGGAGAGGTTACGGCTTTGGTCGGCCCATCTGGCGGCGGAAAAACAACCGTATCCCGGCTGGCAGCAAGGTTCTGGGATATTAACAGAGGAAAGATTACCGTGGGAGGCATGGATGTATCCCGAATTGACCCGGAAACACTGCTTTCTCTGTATTCCATCGTATTCCAGGATGTTACACTGTTTGACAATACGATTCTGGAAAATATCCGAATCGGAAACAAAGACGCCACAGATGAACAGGTCATTGCTGCTGCGAAACTTGCCAATGTGGATGAATTTGCGGAAAAACTGCCGGATGGATGGCATACCAATATCGGGGAAAATGGCTGTGAACTTTCCGGCGGAGAGCGCCAGCGTATCTCTATTGCCCGTGCATTTCTGAAAAATGCGCCGATCATTCTTTTAGATGAAGCGACTGCTTCCCTGGATGTGGAGAATGAAACTCTGATACAGACAGCCCTTTCCCGTCTGATCGCAGATAAAACGGTTCTGGTCATCGCCCACAGGATGCGTACCGTAGCAGGAGCAGATAAAATTGTTGTCCTTTCTGATGGCACCGTGGCAGAAGAAGGATCACCAAAGGATCTGGAAGAAAAGAATGGTGTATATGCCCATATGGTAAAACTGCAGACAGAAAGCCAGAATTGGAAACTTGCGTAAAGAAAAAGGAGGGCTGGTTATGCAAACATTAGGCGTTGTGGAGGATACCCTGTTTGTCCCTATGCTGGGAAGAATTTATGCTGCTGAGCATTGCCCACAAATTTTATATGATAAAAAGGCATTGGAATTGAAAAATAGAGCCGATGATAAATATCATCCTCATAAAGTATAGCCCTCCGTAATATCAAAGGTATCGGCATTTGAAAGCGAAAAGCCGCAGAGCATAAAACTCAGCGGCTTTTCAAGGGTTGGGTGGTATCCCCGGGCGGAATCGAACCGCCAACGATGCTTTAGGAGAGCACTGTTATATCCATTTAACTACGGAGACATATTAAGTTTTGCAGGGTCTTCGTGGTGAAATGGATAGATTGGAAAGTGCTCTCCTAAAGCACATAATCAAGAGCACTGTTCATACGAGCGAGAGCGAGTATCGCGGTTCTCGTGTTTATCCGAAATCTGTGATTTCGCAGATAAACCGAGGTTCGCTTATCCATTTAACTACGGAGACATATCAATTGATACAAGACCGGGGTGCCAGTCTGCTGCGTATCTATCTTACCACAGAACGAGCCAAAAGAGTAGCCCTAATTTTATGTTTCTCAAAAAAACCATGGGATGGAGAACTTTTCTCCGGTTATGGGTTGTTATTTGCAAGGAGATATTGTATACTGTATGTGTTGTTTTTTTAACAAACTTTAGGTATGATGTGAGGTAAAGGATGTATAAAGTATCAGATTTAAGCACGGAGTATAAAAAGAAATTGATTACAGCAGACCAGGCGGCAGCGATGGTCAAAAACGGTGATCGGCTGCATTTCGGACTGGGCTGCGGCTCCATCATCGACATTGATAAGGCGATTGCAAAGCGCGCGGACGAGCTACGCGACATCACGGTCATCAGTACGGTAAGCATCCGCGAGAAACCGTTTGAGACTTACCTGGCGACCACAAGCAACGAGCAGGTCCGTTTCGCTT
The DNA here is from genome assembly GCA_900542245.1 of uncultured Eubacteriales bacterium. Taxonomy (GTDB): domain Bacteria; phylum Bacillota; class Clostridia; order Peptostreptococcales; family Anaerovoracaceae; genus CAG-238. The sequence continues at coordinate 10,809 of UQMQ01000043.1, read as the reverse complement.
CGGCGCACTTTAATGTACATGACAGAAAGATGAATAAAGACGGACGATGCTGGTATATCCCGATGCTGTTCTGTGAATTGCCGCTTTTCTGGGTAAACAACAATAATGAAGTCGACATCGCGATGTTTCAGGTTGCCCCGATGGACAGCCACGGCAATTTCAACCTGGGACCGCAGGTCGCTGACATGTGGGGCGTCATCAAGGGCGCGAAGAAGATCATCGTAGAGGTCAATGAAAACATGCCGATCGCGCATGGCTATCAGACGCAGCTGAACCTATACGGCATTGACTATGTGGTAGAAGGCAGCAACACACCGCTCGCGGAGCTTCCGGTCAAAGAGCCATCTGAGATCGATAAGAAGATCGCGGCGCATGTGGTGAATAAAATCAAGAGCCACAGCACCCTGCAGCTCGGCATCGGCAGCCTGCCGCTGTGCATCGGTCAGATGATCGCGGATTCCGATTTAAGAAACATCAATGCGCATACGGAGATGTTTACCGACGCCTACGTCGACCTGTTTGAGGCCGGAAAGCTGACCGGGAACAAGCCGATCGACAAAGGCAAAGCAGTTTACACCTTTGCGGGCGGCAGCAAACGTCTGTATGACTTTATCGACGACAATCCGATCTGCTGCAACGCGCCGGTCGACTATGTCAACAATATCGCAACGATTGCCAGGATTCCGAACTTTGTGTCGGTCAACAGCTGCATTCAGGTCGATTTATACGGACAGGTCTGCTCCGAATCGGCGGGTCATCAACAGATCAGCGGAACCGGCGGACAGCTCGACTTCGTGCTGGGCGCGTATCAATCCAGAGGCGGTGAAAGCTTTCTCTGCACGCCGTCCACCAGAGTCGGCAAGGACGGCCAGCTGGAGTCCCTGATCTCACCGGTACTGCCAAAGGGCGCGATCGTCACCACACCGCGTATGGCAACCAACCATATTGTAACTGAATATGGTGACGTCGATCTCAAGGGCAAGTCCACATGGGAAAGAGCGGAGCTTTTGATCAGCATCGCGCACCCGGACTTCCGCGATGATCTGATCAAAGAGGCAGAACAGATGGGTATCTGGAAAAATTCCAGCAAATGTTTATAAAAACAGATATCGATATACGCACAAAAATGCAGGGAAAGTCAATCTCCCTGCATTTTGTATCTTGCTTTTTGTATGGTCGGTTTTCATTCACCTGTGTTAGCAATGAAAGCGGCATTTATGACCTGCGGTCTGTTTTGTTGTGATTTAGTCGTCCCAGTCGTCGTCCCAATCATCATCATCATCCCAGTCATCATCGTCATCGTCATCGAAGTATTCGACATCCTTGTCACGAATCTTGCCGGTCTTGGCATTGATCTCGTACTCGTATTCCTTGGTGCTGGTATAGAATTCGATCTCGTAAACGCGGACGCCATCCTCGCGGTCCAGCTTTGCCTTGGTGAAAGTCACCGAGGAAGCAGAGAGCCCTGCATTCTTGAGCGCGATGGATTTTGCCTTATCGACCCCGATGTAGTTGGAGGACGGTGTTGTCTGGCTGCTGCCGGAGGAAGTGTTGTTCTTCTTCGGGATCGAGAAGTTCTCAATCTCCTTATCGAAAGAGAGAATTTCGCCGGTCTCGGCATTGATTTCATAGTCATATTCGGTGCTGCCGCTGTAAAATTCGATCTCGTAGACCTGCACGCCGTCTTCATAGTCGAGCTTTGCTTCAACGAAGGTTGCCTTCGAGGCGGAAACGCCGGCGTGCGCAAGCGCGAGTTCCTTCGCCTTGGCCTTCGTGATCTTGCCTGCGGCAGTGCTGTTGTCAGAGGTTCCGTCCTGCGTATGCTTGTCTGTTGTCTGCGTTTCGGTTACCCCGGTCTTTGTAGCTGCGTCTCTGTCTGCCTCGATGATCGTACCGTCGGAGGCTTTGATCTGGTATTCGTAGGAAAATCCGCCGGCTGTGAATTTGATTTCATAGACCGGAACCCCATCCTCGGTGTCGTAGTGCGCGGAGAGGTTGCTGACATCCTCGGCGCGCAGACCTGCATCGTTTAAGGCGATGTTGACACCCTTATCCATGCCGAGGGTCTTGTTTGCATTGACGCCTGCGCCTGCCTGAATGGTCGCGAAAGCGACGATGCTGATGAGCAGTACGCAGCAGGCCGCGAAAAGAGCGATCCTGGTCGGTGAATTTAATACAGTCGTGATCTTTTTCATAATCTCAATTTCCTTTCTTGCAGTTATGGTCTGCCCGCCTGTTTGCACATGCGGGCGAGATGCCTGTGTTCCTTTTATGGTCATAGTATAGCCTGTCAAGATTAAAGGAAAATTAAAGAATCGAAAAAGTTAAAATAAATTCACTGCCTTGGTCTGCCTCGCTGCTGACACTGATTTTAAGATCCAGCAGATCGGCGATCTCCTTGACCATGGAAAGCCCCAAACCAAGGCCAAGACCGCGGTTTTCATCTCCTGCGGTTTCTGTGCGGGCGGCGTTTTCCTGATAGAAACGCTGCCAGATCTTTGCGAGGTTCTCCGGTGCGATACCGATGCCATCGTCTTTGATCGAGAGGATGCCCCGCTGTCCGTCTCGACGCAGCGTGACCCAAATGTGTCCGTTCGGCTTGCCGTAGCGATAGGCGTTGCTGATGAGGTTGGTGACGGTACGGGTGAAAAGATTGCGGTCGGTCCAAATGGTGATATCCGGCGCGATCTCCGCGGTCAGGCTGATGCTGTTTTCGGCAAGGAGCTTCTGTTCATCGCAGAGCTGGGTCAAAAGCTCGCTGAGGTCGGTCTCTTCGAGGGTCGGGCGCTGGGTGCCCTGATCGAGGCGGGAGAACAGCAGCAGCTGGTCGATGATGCTGCGCATGCGCATCGCTTGTCGCTGCACGACCTCCATGGACTCCTGATATTCTTCCATAGAATCCGCGAGCTCCAGCGCGTATTCCGCCTGCGCGAGAATGACCGCGGTCGGTGTCCGCAGCTCATGGGAAGCATCCGAGGTAAACTGGCGCTCTGCTTCAAAGTTCTTTTCCAGTCTGGCGAACATATCGTTGAAGGAAGCGGCGAGCATGTGGATCTCATCATCGCCGGGTCCGATGTCAAGGCGTCTGGAAAGATCGCCGCTTTGGCCGATCGCCTCGGCATCGCGCGCGATCTGTTCGACCGGCAGGAAAGAGCGGCGGGTGATTACGTAGCCGCCGAGCAGCGCGAGAGCTGCGAGCATCGGCAGCAGCCACAGAGAAAGGCGGACGATGTGGTAAAGGACGTTGATGCTTTCGTTCTGTGAAACAACGCCGCGCAGCACAAGGTCGTCGGAGACCGGCAGGAGCAGCCTTTTTTCGTAGATATAATAGGAAGTGCCGTCCTGTTTGACCTTGGTGACCGACGCAGGGGCAGACGAATCCGATACGCCGTCGGACATCGCAAGACGAATCGGTGCGCTGCCGTACAGCAGGTTACCGTCGGCATCGTAAAGCGCTGTCGAGATGCCTTCGTAGACATTGCAGAAGTCATCGTCAATACTCAGCCAGCCGTTTCGGTATGCAAGGAACTGGTCGCCGTAATGTACGTTCTCATCATCGAGGTCTTCATAATAATCGATTTGATTTGCGTTATCGGAAACGACATTGACCAGTCGCTCACGGATGTTTTCGTCGAGGACGGAATTGGCGATCGCCAGCGTCATCGCACTCATGAGGAGGACGATGAGTACCATGGCAGCCGCGAACCAGAGGATGATTTTCTTTTGAATGGACAGATTTCGTATCATAGGTCAGTTCCCTTCCAAAAAGCAAAGACAGCGCAGGACTAATCCTGCGCTTTTTTGAGTACATAGCCGACGCCGCGGACGGTGTGAATCAATTTCGGACTGAATTCCTCATCGATTTTGCGGCGCAGGTAACGGATGTAGACGTCAACGGCGTTGGTGCCGCCTTCGTAATCGAAATTCCAGAGATTATTCTCAATGTTTTCCCGGGAAAGCACGCGTCCCTGATTGCGCAGCAGGTATTCCAGCAGTGCGAACTCCTTGGCGGAGAGTTTGATCTCCTGACCCGCACGAGTGACCGTATGGCTACCGGAGTCCAGTGTCAGATCGCAGAGCGTATAAACAGGCGTGTTGGAAACCGCAGTTCTGCGCGTGAGCGCACGCACGCGCGCCATCAGCTCCTCGAAGGAGAATGGCTTGACCAGATAATCACTGGCACCCAGGTCCAGCCCCGTCACCTTGTCCTCGATGCTGTCTCTGGCAGTCAGAAAGAGCACCGGCGCCTGCATGCCGTCGGCACGCATCGCTTTAACAACGCCGAAGCCGTCGAGGCGCGGCATGTTGACGTCCAGAATCACGCCGTCGTAATCCGCGACGCGCATGCAGTCGAGCGCCTCCTGTCCGTCGAAACAGCTGTCTACGCTGTAGCCCTCGGCAGAGAGCTTTTTCGTCAGGATTTTATTCAAATCTTTTTGGTCTTCTGCAATTAAAATTCTCATCGTTGCTAGCGGCTCCTTCTTCCTGCTGTACTGCAATCATTGCTTATGCATGTTATGCGTGCATTTTCTCTTCTGTATTCGTCTGTGTTCTCTGAAATATCTACTTGAGCAGATCTAAGATCTCGTCCTTCGGTCTGACGCCGACGGCGGTCTGTGCGATCTCGCCATTCTTGAAGATCATCAGTGTCGGTACGCTCATGACACCGTGGCGGATCGCCAGCTCGGCTTCGTCATCGATATTGATCTTGCAGACCTTAATCTCCGGGTGCTCTTCGGCGATCTCGTCAATTGTCGGGCTGAGCATTCTGCAGGGACCGCACCAGCTTGCCCAAAAATCGACCAGGACCGGTTTGTCTGCTTTTACGATTTCATTTTCAAAATTATCTTTCGTAATTGTTGTAATCATCTCAAAACCTCCATGTGTATCACTTCATGATTATGATACCCCACATAGCCCTTCTGTAAATCAAGCATAATCATTTTTTATTAAAATTTGATTAAAATTTGATTAAAACAGGGGAAAATATAGGCGATCCAAGCATTATTTTAGAATTTCGCCATCGGTGGAGATGGTCACGACATTCCATGGGATGAACTTGCCACTGTTTTGGAGCGCGGTTTTGGCTGCCATTTCCAGTCCACCGCAGCAAGGAACCTCCATGCGCAGGATGGTCAGGCTCTTGATTTCGTTCTGCGAAATGATCGCCTCAAGCTTCTCGGTATAGTCGACCATGTCCAGCTTCGGACAGCCGATCAGTGTGACGCGGCCTTGGATAAAGTCGCGGTGGAAGTTCGCATAGGCAAAGGCGGTGCAGTCCGCAGCGACCAGCAGGTTCGCATTGTCAAAATACGATGCGTTGATCGGGGCGAGCTTGATCTGTACCGGCCAGTTGGTCAGCTGGGATGGCATATCGGCGTTTAGCGATGGCTGCGCGATCGGCGTGTGCTTTTTGATGCTCATGGCGCGGCTGCCCGGGCAGCCGTGGAAGACAGGCGGTTCTGTGCCTGCGGTCTGCTGTGCGCCGGCTTGCGCGTGTTTCTTGGCGAGGTTGGCTTTAACCGCCGCCTCATCGTATGCGAGTGTATCCTTTTCGATGAAGCGGATCGCGCCGGTTGGACAGGTCGGCAGGCAGTCGCCCAGACCATCGCAGTAATCATCGCGCAGGAGCCTAGCCTTGCCGTCTACCATGCCGATCGCGCCCTCATGGCAGGCCTCGGCACAGAGACCGCAGCCGTTGCATTTCTCTTCGTTGATCTCAATAATTCTTCTTTTCATATGGTTTCCCTCCGATTGGTGTTTTTGTTTTGGTTTGTTTGACTTTATGGGTACAATATACTACAATAGAGCCATGCAGTCCGTTGTTTTTGCAACAAAATAAGAAGAAATATCGAAAATTTTATCTGAAAAATAAAAAGAACGTAAAACGCAGATAAACGATATGTTGGCTGAGGCACGAGACAGAAGACATGCGCAGCACAGAAGCGCAGAGGCAAAACGGGAGAGGAGAGAACACAGACATGCAGATAGATAACGATAGGATACGGATATTGCAGCAGACGCGGCTGTTTGCGGATTTTGCGAAAGGCGAGATCCCGGCGCTGCTCAGGATGCTGCACGCCAAGGAAGCGAGCTACAGCAAAGGGAGTTTCGTTCTGCGGGAGGGCGCGCGCCGGGTGCCGTCAGCCATCGTGCTGTCCGGCAGCGTGCATATTATAAAGGAGGATTTTTGGGGCAACCGCGCGATCCTTTCGGAGATCGGTCCGGGTGAAATGTTCGCGGAGACCTACGCGTGTATGCCGGGAGAGCCGCTGGCGGTCAGCGCAGCCGCGGCAGAGACTTGCAGCTGCTTGTTTCTGGATTTTACGACGATCTTAGCGACGCAGACGGTCGGGCAGGCAGGGGATGACGTGACACAAACAGGCGCGCAGGGGAATGAGGCAACGGTCGGGCAGGCAGGAAATGCCGGAGAGACGGACGCAGTCTTTCTGCAGGCTGCGAAGCGCCGCCTCCTGATCAATTTGACACAGATTCTGGCAGGCAAAAATCTGTTTCTGACCAAGAAGATGGAGCATCTGACACAGCGGACAACGCGGCAAAAGCTGGTATCATATTTATCTGATGTGCAGCGCCGCGCGGGCAGCGCGACTTTTGATATTCCGTTTGATCGTCAAGAGCTGGCGGATTTTTTGGCGGTGGACCGCAGTGCGATGTCGGCAGAGCTGTCCAAGCTGCGCAGAGAGGGCGTGCTGGAATATCGCAAAAATCATTTTCTTCTGAAGCTGCCGCAAATGTGAAAACTTTGTGAAAAGCGGATTTTCTCAAGTCTCCTGCCTTGTGAGAACAAGCCAAACGTGATAAAATGAATTGTTACAGACGATGATAATAGTTGCATCGCATTTTGACGATGTGACGATCGTCAATAAAGTTTGGAGTATGCATATGTCAAGATTCAGTGTAAAAAAACCGATGACCGTCTTTGTGGCTGTCATCATTGTCATTGCGCTCGGTATTGTCTCACTCATCAAGATGACGCCGGACCTTTTGCCGAGCATCGATCTGCCGTATGTGGTCGTTATGACGACCTATCCGGGCGCAACGCCGGAGGAGGTGGAACAGACGGTCAGCAAACCGCTCGAGCAGAATCTGGCGACGGTTGAGAATCTCAAATCTGTGCAGTCGGTCTCCAACGCCAACTACTCACTGGTGGTCCTGGAGTTTGAGAATGATGCGGATATGAATACGGCCATCGTCAATACCATGCAGGGCGTGGATCTGGTCGAGGGCTCGTGGGATGAGGAAATCGGCTCGCCATACATCATGAAGATCAACCCGAATATGATGCCGATCACGATCGCGGCGGTGGACAAAAAGGGCGCGACGACCGAGGAGGTTTCGACTTTCGTAGAGGATGAGCTGATGAATCAGCTGGAGGGCATTACGGGGGTCGCGAGCATCAGCACCGGCGGATTGATTGAGTCGAAGGTCAACGTCAGCATCAACGAGGACAAGATCGAAAAGCTGAACAAGAAACTACTCGGTGAGGCCAGCCCGTCCTTGGCGAATGCCAAGGGAAAGCTAAGCAGCGGTCTTGCGCAGATCAAAAAGGCGGAGGCGAAGCTCGCCGAGAGCCGCAAAACACTGGAGCAGACAAAAAACGATACATATGATAAGCTGGCCCAGACCAGCGCACAGCTTGATGTCGCGGTGGCAAGGGCCGGCGCGCTGGAAACGCAGATCAAGACCTTAGAGGGACGCAAAGCGGCGATTGAGGCACAAATCTCGCAGGGAATCTACGGCAGTGCCGCGGGGATCACGCTGGCGGAGCTCACGGAACAACAGAAAGATGTCGAAAGCCAGCTGGCGATCCTGCAGATGGACAGCACGCAGGCCGAAGCGCAGGTCACGCAGCTGCAGGGCGCATACCAGCAGGCAGAGCGCGGCACGTATACGGCGCAGGAGAATCTGGACGATGCCTATGCGAAGCTGAACACCGCACAGGCACAGCTCAAATCACAAAAAGCACAGTTAAACTCCGCGATGGCGCAGCTCAACGCAGCGGGCAGCCAGTCGCTGCAGGCGGCGGGACTTGGCTCGATGATCACGTTGGACATGGTTTCGGGGGTGCTGCAGGGACAGAACTTCTCGATGCCTGCCGGTTATATCCAAGAGGATGGCGTGAAATATCTGGTCAGCGTCGGGGACGAGCTGACAGATCTGAAAGAGATTAAGAACCTGTATTTATTCCATATCGACGGGCTCGGCGATGTCAAGCTGTCCGATGTGGCGGACGTGTTTCTGAGCGATAACAGCGACGCGGTCTATGCGAGCATCAACGGCAATCCTGCGGTGCTGCTGACCTTTTCGAAGCAGTCGAACTATCCGACTGCGACCGTTTCCGATAACATCGCGGACAAATTCGCGCAGCTTTCGGACAAATATGAGGGCTTGACCTTCACGACGCTGATGGATCAGGGAGAGTACATCTACTTGATTATCCATTCGATTCTCGAAAGTCTGGCGTACGGCGCACTCTTTGCGGTCGTGATCCTGCTGCTGTTTCTGCGTGACCTGAAGCCGACCTTCATTACGCTTTTGAGTATTCCGATCAGCATCACGTTTGCGATCGTGCTGATGTATTTTTCCGGCATCACGATCAATATGATTTCGCTCTCGGGGCTGGCGGTCGCGGTCGGCATGCTGGTCGATAACTCGATCGTCGTCATCGAAAACATCTTCCGCCTGCGGCGCGCGGGCGTGCCGCCGAAGAAGGCGGCGGTGGCAGGGGCCAAGGAGGTCGGCGCGGCGATTACGTCTTCGACACTCACAACGGTCTGCGTGTTCGCGCCGATCGTGTTCGTACAGGGGATTACCAGACAGCTGTTTACAGATATGGCGCTGACGGTGACTTATTCACTGTTTGCCAGTCTGATCATCGCGATGACACTGGTGCCGTCGATGGCTTCCATGATGTTTGTCAAAGAGCCGAAGCCGGAGGGCAGAGGCTTCGCGGGCTTCAAGCGCGGATACCGCAGGCTGCTCGCCTGGAATCTGCGCCATAAGGCGCTGGTGCTGATCCTTGTGCTTGTGCTGTTCGGTTACAGCGTCTACGGCACACTCCAAAAGGGCTTCATCTTTATTCCGGATATGGCGACGCCGCAGCTTTCGGGCACGATGAAAATGAATGATGAGGACGCAAGCCTTGCGGATACCAAAAAGATGGCGGACAAAGTCCTCGATACGATGAAAAAGACCGAGGGTGTTGAAACCGCGGGCGGGATGCTTAGCTCGGGCAATATGCTTTCCTCAGAAACTTCTGAGACAGAAGTCAGTCTTTACATCATCGTCGATCAGGAAACGGATCTGTCCGGCGGGGAGATTGCGGATAAGATTGAAGCAGGCTGCAAGGACCTCGACTGCAGTGTGGAGATCCTCAGCTCCTCGTCGATGACGTCTTACACTTCGGCGCTCGGCGGTTCGGGTGTGGTGGTGCGTCTCTTTGGCACCGACCAGCAGCTGCTGCAAAAAGCGGCGAGGACGGCTGGCAAGGCGCTCGCCAAGGTCGAGGGCATCGCGGAGGTTGACAACGGATTGGTTGACGCGGAGCCGGAGCTGCACTTTGTGATCGACAAGGATGAGGCGATGAAGAACGGACTGACGGTCGCGCAGGTTTTCGCGCAGGTTTCGAAAGCTTTGACTTACGAAAAATCGTCTTCTTCCATCACGCTTGACGGCGATGCCTACGACATCCTCGTGTCTGACGGAGACGAAAGCAGTATGACGATCAAAAAGCTCAAAAATCTGGAGCTGGAGGGTAGTGACGCGGACGGCAAAACGAAGACGGTCAAGCTGAGGGATATCGCGAAATTAGAAGAGACACAGACGCTGCCGTCGGTTTCCCGTTTGGATCAGAGGACTTATCTGTCTGTCAGCGGCAGCATCGACGAAGCACACAACGTAACGCTGGTCACACAGGAGGCAGAGAAGGCTTTCGCAAAGCTCGACCTTCCGGCGGGCGTGACCTATGAATTTACCGGTGAAAACGAGACGATCATGGACGCGATGCAGGATCTGCTGACGATGATGGGGCTCGGCATTCTGCTGGTTTATCTGATTATGGTGGCGCAGTTCCAGTCGCTCAAATCGCCGTTCATCGTCATGTTTACGATTCCGCTGGCGTTTACGGGAGGACTTTTGGCGCTACTGATCTTCGGCAAGGAGCTTTCGATTATCGCGATGATTGGCTTGATTCTCCTGGTCGGCGTCATCGTCAATAACGGCATCGTGCTTGTGGACTATACGAACCAGCTGCGGGCGCGCGGAATGGAAAAGCGCGACGCGATCATCATGGCAGGTTCCACACGTATGCGTCCGGTACTGATGACCAGCTTGACGACGATTCTGGGTCTGATCGTCATGGCGGTCGGCAAGACCGCCGGCACCGATATGATGCAGCCGGTCGCGCTGGTGTGCATCGGCGGACTGGTCTACGCGACGGCGCTGACCCTGCTGGTCGTACCGATCATGTATGACATCTTTAACGGGGAGACCTACAAGGCGGTCAAGAACGAGGATATCGATATCAGCGATATCGTGCTGGAATAGCGAGTGCTGACATTTGACAGCATAAATTTGATAACATAAAAGAACAAGGCAAAACAAAAAGCGGCCTGCGCGGCGGAGATATCCTCCATTGCGCAGGTCGCTGTTTTTATATATGTAGGAAATATCGCATAGCGATGTTTCCGGAATCACGACAAAAGCACCTTGCGAAGCGGCGCTCATGGGTGAGCGCCATGTGCGCATAGAAATCTCAGCTTTCGTGATGCGCACCTTTGTCCTTGTCAA
>UQMQ01000042.1 GCA_900542245.1 uncultured Eubacteriales bacterium | reverse complement strand
AACAACTGCCTGCTAGTGTTTTTTCGGGACGGCACAGTAAAGAAATGCGATTTGCAGAAGCATTTTAAAAAGACAAGAGCATTTCAAGTCCTGCTCAAAAAACCGGACTTTTTTCAACAGGTACAGATGCAGCCGGGCGGATACGGCGTTGCATGGGACGTAAATATGACTGTTTCGGACGCTATGCTCTACCGGATTGGCAAAAACGTTCCCTTGACAGCGGTTGATTTTCGAAACTTTGCTGCCCAAAGCCTCATCAACGCGGCGGAAGCAGCGGAGATATTGGGCTGCTCCCGACAGAACATTATAGATCTGACGAAGCGCGGAAAACTCCATCCGATCAAATCCTCGGAAAAGAGCACACTGTATCTTAAAAGCGAGGTCTTAAAGCGAAATTGGCAGTGAATCCGTGTGATAACCCTTTATCACCTTTTGCCGAGGTCATAAAGGGGTATAAGAATTTTTTTTTGGGGGGGGATATCTTGTGCCGTTTGCGCGAGCTGCTGCCTTACTTTGACGGTTACAAAAGCTTGCGGCGGAGCCCCTGCAATAATCTGCAAAGGCTCCGCCGTCTCACATTCCACTATTGTTTCACTATTTTCTCATGGGTGCTCCTGTTTTACTGCCTGCTGCGGCAGCCGTCTGTGTTTCTGCCCGCTTTTCCTGCCGTTCCCGGCACGTCGTCACGACGGTAAACAGAAGCAGTGCCGCCCAGATGAAGCAAAAGGTGATGAATTGCCCGCGCCCCATTTTTTCGTGCAGGATGATGCTGCAGACAATGCCGAAGGTCGGCGACAGGTACTGCAAAAGTCCCATGACGACCATCGGGACCCGCTTCACGCAGCTCGCGTAGAGCACGATCGGCAAGGACATGATTGCCCCTGCGCCCATGAGAAACATCTGCGTGCCGAAATCCACCGACGCGAGACCGTTTTGTCCGGTACGAAACAGCAGGATCGTCAGCAGGGCGAACGGCGCGACGAGCATCAGATGCACCGCTGTGCAGACGACCGCATCTTTTTTGACGCCTTTCATAAACGCGGCATAAATCGAAAAGCAGAACATCAAGCCGATCGAAATCAGCGGCGCATCTCCAAAACCGCTGCCCGAAAGCAGCACACCGGTCAGAATCAGTGCCGCAGCCGCAATAAGCTGCCATGTCAGCTTCTCGTGAAACACGACCACCCCAAGCGCGCAGACCACCAGCGGTGCGACATAATAGCCCAGGCTGGTCGCCAGAATGTGTCCGCTCGTGACTGCGAACAAATACAGCGCCAGATCCAAAAAATTAAAGAACGCGCCAGGAATCAGATGCTTCAGCATCAGCTCTTTGTCGCGAAAAGTCTCTAAAATTTCTCTGCCGCGCCCGCGCAGCAATACGACTGTTGTTACCAGCACACAGCCCCAAAAAATGCGGCTCATCAACAAAAACAAGCCGTCGATATCCGGTTTCAAGTGAAAATATAGCGGTTGGAATCCCCAAATCACGTAGCAGGTCAGCATACGCAGATAATCGCCGCTTGCGGTTTTTTCTGTTTTTTCGATTTCGTCCGTTTTCATACCTAAATTTCCTCAAATTCGTCCTGGCGTTTCTGACTATTTCCAAAGTTTATCCGGATACTCGCCCTTATCCTTCATCGACTGCAGCGCATTGACAACGCTCTCTTTATCTTCCTTATATGTCACGCCGTACCAGCGATCGTGCGAACGCAGTACCTTGACATCGGCCTTGCCCTCGTGAAGCAAGCGATCCACCACGCCGGGCAGGAAATATTCTCCTTTGAGCGGATTTTCCGCGAGGATCTTGTCGAGCACTGCCGGAAAACCTGCCTCCATCTCCTGCAGCATGGATGCCGGAAAGCCCCAAAAATTCATGGAAACGATCTGTCCGCGTGGGATCTCACCCAGCACCGCACCGTCATCGTCCGTATAGACAATCTTTTCTCCCTGCCACCGGATCTTCGTCCGCTCTGTGATTCCGGTCAGCATACCGCTTGCGTCAGTCTCGCACACGCCGCGGGAAACAAACCCGTTCTCGGTCAGCGTATTCTCAATTTCGTAGCCGACCATACAGTAATGCTGCCGCGCAGGCTGCGCCTGCCTCGTCTGTGCCGCTGCCGCCTCACGCTGCGCATTGGCCGCGGTCTCTGTCTGTTCCTCAGCCTTTGCCAAAAATTCATACATCGTCTGAAATGCGCCCGGTCCGTAGTAGTCGTCCGCGTTGATGACCGCGATCGGACCATCCGCGTGCTTCCGCGCCGCCAGTACCGCATGCGCCGTGCCCCACGGTTTCGTTCGCCCCTCCGGCACTGTGTAGCCCTGCGGCAGATCCGTCAACTCCTGATACGCATAAGCGACATCAATGTACTTCCCTGCTTTTTCGTCGATCAGCGCACGAAAATCCTGCTCGTTCTCCCTTTTGATGACAAAAACCACTTTCTGGAACCCCGCCATGACCGCGTCGTAAAGCGAAAAATCCAGAATGATCTCTCCCTTGTCGCTGATCGGTTCGATCTGCTTCAGCCCGCCGAAACGGCTGCCCATGCCCGCCGCCATGATCACCAAGATCGGTTCTTTTTTCATATCCTTCCACTCTCCTCCTGCTGCACGATATTGCACACCGCGGCTGTTGCTGCCGCCTTTTTGCCTTACCTGCAAGTTCCTATCATGTGAAACTATCATACAATAATTCCGATGCCGATGCAAGTCGCAGTGCAAAAAGTCCATCGACCTTCCGAGGAAAACTCGCAGCTTCCCACCTTTTCTCTTATTATGTATGATGCAGGAGATATCGCTTGCGATGTTTCCAGAGTAACGACAAAAGCACCTTGCGAAGTGCCTGCCATACATGGCAGGCATGTGTGCAAAGGAATCACAACTTCCGTTTTGCACGCTTTTTCGCTGCAACTATTTTCAGTTGCGCTTATAGAATCTTGTATATTTTGCAAATTTGTGATATGCTGTCTGTGTACAATGATTCACACCACCAGAGGTGGCATAGTATAAAATATGCAAGAAAGGAATCTATCGCATCATGTTAAAAACCATGCAGGACGCGGAACGCGACGCGATTTTTGCGGTTGCCGATCTGATGGCCGCCGCCGCGAAAACAGCTCCGAAAGGGAGTGGCAGAGATACGATTGTGACCGCGATCGTATCCGGAGAAACAAAGGATCAATTAAGAGACAAGCTGACCGAGCTCGGCACAAAGTATGAAGAAGCCTTCATGGTGCGGGATGCCGGAAACATCGACAACAGCACCTGTGTCTTGCTGATCGGCTGTACCGACACCTATATGGGACTAAATCACTGCAGTATGTGCGGTTTCGCAAACTGCGGCGAAACAAAGAAGCACGGAAGTCCCTGTATTTTTAATGTCTCAGACCTCGGTATCGCCGTCGGTTCTGCGGTCTGTGCTGCCGCGGATCATCGCATCGATAACCGCGTGATGTACTCCGCAGGCAGGGCCGCAGTAAAACTCGGACTACTCGGCGACAATGTGAAGCTCTGCTACGCGATCCCGCTCAGCACGACAAATAAGAGCATCTATTTTGACCGCAACCCGGGCGCTGTCCTGCGCTAGACGCCAGGCGCCGGGCACGCTCGTCGTGCGGCAGTGCCCGGCGCTTATCGTCAAAACAAGTCTTGTCCGCGTGGCAGCACAGCAATCAGACCCATCAGCGCAAAACTGCCGCGCGGTGTTCGAGCTGCGATTGCATCGTTATGGTACAAGGGTTCTCAGATATTCTTCCACATTCTGATACTGAATCCCCTCGATTTCCTGATTTTCCCCTCGGTAGAGGACAAACTTTCCGGTGATTGGGCCGTAGCGATGCGCTGTCTGGGTACATTTTTGTTCGTCGATCAGATGGCGATACTGCTGCGGTGCGGGGGCTTCGCTATGCTTGATTTCGAAAATCTGACAGGAGCCAGCTTCCGGATCAAACACCACCATATCAAACTCGCCCACGGGGAATTGCAGAACAAATACCTGCTTCTTTTGGTTTGCCAGCTTGGTTTCCAGCAGGACGATATCTTCCAGCATTCGTCCCTTGATTTCAGTCAGGATACGCTGCTGCACGGCGGTGCGTTCTGCCAGAGACAGGGCACTGAACGTTTCATCCAAAAGCAGACTTTGGATCAGTGCATTCGCCTGCGCGTAACGCAGACCGGGCTGCGCAATCACTGTACGTTTGGACTTTGTGCTGACATCCGGCAGATGCAGTACATCAATATCCCGCGTCAGATCCAGCAAATCCAAATACTCTTTGATCTGCACAGCGTGAATATCATCCAGTGCTACAGTCCGCTCTGCCTTATTGCGAATCTCCAAAAGCTTTCGCAGGCTGTCGGTAACAGCTGCAAGATCGATGCGGTCGAGGATGTCCGTTGGATTCTCCCGATCCCGCCGCAGATTGCTGGCGGAAATGCCGAGGTCATGGGATTTCCAATCCTGTGATAGCACTTCCAACGTAAAACGGTGGTTGATATCCTCTACAACCCTGTTGATAGCGCTGGTCAACTCACCTTTCTCATATAAATCGTGCAGATGGCGAAAATGCCCCCCATACTGATAGCAGCGCAGGGAGTGTTGGATGTTGCGGGCAATGGCGGTGTCCACATATTCGTCAGTGCTTTCCTTGTTAGCGAACGGGGATGTCTCGTTGTAGTGGATGCCGCCGAGACTCATCGTGCCGCCATAGCGGATATACTCGTCAATCCCATGGATGCCGAGGACAGATTCAAACTCTCGATATGGAATGAATGTCGTATGCAGCAGGATGCAGCGGTCGTAAAGCTGCTCATCTTTGGTGATGAGGAAGCCCAACGAGTCTGTGCCGGAGAGCACGATCTTCATGCCGCATGCCGCGAACACGTCAGAAAACAGCGCCGCGCCCTCGATGAAATCCTCCATCAGCGTCACTTCATCAAGAAACACATAACGAAAGCCTTGTGCTTCCAACAGCTTAAGATCTCGATTTACATCCGCCAACGTATCCCTGGCGGTGATCTGAATAAATGCCGACTTGGCAAGGTCTGCATCGCTCATCTCCGCAAAAATCTGACGAATCATGGTGGTCTTGCCTGTCCGGCGCAGACCGCAAAGAATGAATACCTTGTCCTGCGGCTCGCCGTAGACAAACTCATGCAGCTGCCGGAAGCACGCGCGCCTGCGATAGCCGAGCACAGATGCCGCAAAGGAACGCAGGGTTTCGCCGGTGCGGATATTTGTGGTAAATGCGGAGAGGCTTGCGGATTTTGTCTTAGGCATTTGTTTTTTTAGCGCTTTTAGCCTCTGCTCCAATTCCTTCCGCTGCGCAATCTGCGCACGGAAATTCTCCAACTCATCCGTAGGAATATACTTCTCCCGCCGTTTCTTGTTCTCCGTCCAACGATGGTAGAAGTATGCCTTTCCGTTCACTATTTTTTTCGTAATAGAACCAGCCGGCAAATTTGCAATCTGCTGCTCCAGCTCCGCCGCCCGGGCTTGGATTTCGAATTGTTCCATGGCACACCTCTCGTTTATTCGTGATATTCTATACAAAATTATACCCCATTATACCCTTAAAGTAAAGGGTATAATGGGGTGTCGTTTATCTCTCTCACTCTGTCCCAATGCCCAGCTCCTGAAACAGTGCTTCGACATCGTCCACATACGGTGCGAGTTCGTCAAAGACATTGTAAGAGGTATAGAGGGAAAGGATGCGCTCTTTCGGCGCGGAGCCGAAGCTGAGCGTCCCGCTGCGGTCAACCGGCGGCAGTTCCCGATACGGCAGCTGGATCCCCGGTCTGCAGGCATAGACCTCAGCGTTCATGCCATAAGCATAACGCGCGTCACGCATCCATACATACAGATAACCGCGTTGATTCCGGCTAAACAGCGGATAAGAGTACCGCGCTTTGAGATAGGCTCTGGTCATCGTCGATTCCCCGATCCAAGGTGTGACAATCGTCTCTTTCTCTACCTGCGGCACTGCCGTCAGCAGCTTGCCGCCCCGCTCACAGAAGACGCGGCCGCCGTATGCCCCGTCCCACTCATGATTAGACAGGAGGCTTGCGCCGTCTGCGATCCACGAATGCGGCTTTCGGATTCCCTCATCCAGATACGCATAGAGGAAAAACGCTTTTGTCTCTACACCCGCGGTCTGCACATAGATGATACTGCCCTGCATTTTTGAGGAACGCTCCCCATTCTGTGCCTCATCGTAGTCGATGACGCGAACGTTCAGAATTTCGCAGCCTTGCAAATCCGCAAGATCCTCGTCCGCGATCTGGGCGAGTAAATCCGCGCGGAACCCCTTGGCTTCCAGACTTTCTCGCAGGGCACGCATCGCAGCCGCATGATTTTTTTCCGCCTGCCCCTGCTGCGTATCCGATTCTCCTGCCGCCTCTGTTTCCGCTTCCGGCGACAGCTCTGCCTGCGTCTGCGTCTGGCTTGCAAGCCCGGCTTCCTGCCAGTCTACCGGTGTATCATGAAACGCGATATTGCAGGCAATCAAGCCAACTATGAAGAACACTGCCAGCCCCACCCACAGGCGTTTTTCGGAGACGCGCACAGGCGCCGCCTCCATCTCGTAGCCGCTGTCCCGGATCGCGTCCGCAAGCTTCAGAATACTGCGCAGCGTTAAGATAAACAGCACAAGCATCGCGATCGCAAGAACGGTCATGTAATCCTGTCCGATACGGCTGCTAAGCAGCGTCAGCGCGATGACAGCCAGTTTCCAGAGTATGATCGGCAGCGTCGGATTTGCTGTCTGTTTTGTACCCGCAGTGCTGCCGCGATTTACAGCCTGCATACCCTTCCCCATACAAAAAAGCAATGCAAGCTCTATTCCCGCGCCGGCCCAGTTGTTCCATCCGGCGATTTCAGCGTACAGCGGAGACGCGCAGGCGAAGATCACAATACTGTGATACAGCAGAGCGACCAGTGAAAATATCCATGCCGCGCGCATCCAGCGGTTCACACAGCGCAGCCCGCGCATACCGCTGTAGATCAAAATCGAACCGACCAGCGGTAAGCTCCACGCAAGACCTAAAAAATTCAACGTAATACTTCCCAGCACCAAGCCTGCAATGATTCTCGTGATGAAATCCCGAAACGGCGTGATATCCGCGGCATAGATCCGCACGCATCCGGCAGCGGCGTCCGTATGATGCGCGTCCTTGTCGAACTCCGCACGCAGCAGTGCCTCCAGCATCGCATCATCCGGCATCCTTGCGGTGCCGCACGTTTTGTTTGCAATCGTATCGCGATGATCACACATCGCTTTTTGTGCACTTTCGTCTCTTTTCGTGCTTTTCCTATTCCACATGCGTGCTGCCCCCTTTCCGCTGCCGCTCGATGTCCGCGAGCAATTTTTTCTTGATGCGATACAGCTTCCCCTCCGCGGCGCGCAGGCTCATTCCCGTCTCTGCCGCGATCTGCGCCATCGGCTGCATATAGTAATACCGCCGGAGAATCAATTTTTTCTCACTCTCCCGCAGTCCCTGCAGCGCTGCCGCAAGCTCCTGCAGATTTTCTCTGCGAATCAGGAACGCCTCCGGCGCGTCGTGATCCTCTGCTGCATCGCCGCGCCTTTCGAGTAACGCCGCGGTCTCTTCACTTCCTGCCAAAATCTGATGCTTCCGTTTTTTGATGAAATTCAAGGCGCCGTTTCGCGCGACCTTTGTCAGCCATGCTGTCAGCGACCCCTTGTTTTCATCGTAATATGCGTCGTATTTTTGTATGATGATTTCGCTGATCTCACTGAAACAATCCTCTATCAAATTTTCGTCCCCGACGATCGGCCGGATGATATAGCAAAGCAAACCGCGATATTCGGTCAGGACACGCGATACGTCCGGCTTTGCGCTTCTTCCGCTGTCCGCGTCTGATTTTTGTGTCCGGTTCTCCCGCATCTGCCGCCCTCCTTTCTATCCCTTTGCTCTATAATACAAAAAAAGTTTTCAAAACCCACGAAAAAAATCCCTCCGCCTGCGTGGGCATACGAGGAGAGATTTTTTATTGCATAGGAAATATCGCATAGCGATATTTCCGGAATCACGACAAAAGCACCTTGTGAAGCGGCGCGCATAGAAATCTCTGATTTCGTGATGCGCACTTTTGTCCCTTTCCGTTTAGCTTTCTGTTTCGTTTCTTTCCGTTCTTCGATATTTTGCGATCGTGCGCAGCAGCTCCTCCTTGTCGATGGGTTTTGCAAGATGCTCGTTCATGCCGGATTCATAGGCTTTTTGCCTATCCTCTGCAAACGCATTCGCCGTCATTGCAATGATTGCAGTCGTTTGCGCATCGGCGCGCGGCAATTCGCGGATCGCCGCAGCCGCTTCATAGCCATCCATCACCGGCATCATAACATCCATCAAAATCACATCGAAGCTGTCACGCGGCGAAGCCGCAAAAATATCCAACGCCTCTTTGCCGTTCCATGCCTTTGTCACAATCGCGCCGCTGTTTTCCAGAAGAAACGCCGCAACCTCCATATTCAGCTCGTTATCCTCTGCAAGCAGGAGCCGCATCCCGGACAGGCTGATCGCTGCCTGTGCTTCCTGCGGTTCCTGTGATTGCTGTGCCTCTGCCGCTTGCGGCGCGTCACAGATCCGAAATGGGAGCGTGATATAGAACGTCGTGCCTACGCCCTGTTTACTGTCAAAGCAGATCGTGCCGCCCATGGCGTCTACGAGACTTTTGCTGATCGACATTCCGAGCCCTGTTCCGCCGTAGGAAGCGCGCGCATGGATTTTCTCCTGTGCGAACGGTTCAAAGATGTGCTTTTGGAACTCCTCACTCATGCCGATGCCGTTATCCGCGCACTGAAATTCGATCCATGCAGTCTGCCCCTCACAGCGGATTTCCCTGCACTTGACCCAAATTTCTCCGTTTTCCCGGTTATATTTCACTGCATTGCCCTGAATATTCATCAGCAGACGCTTGAGATGCAGCGGGCTTCCAATCAGCTTTGGATGCGGAAGTTCCAGCACCTCCTTATGCAGTACTATGCTGTGCTCTGCCGCACTGCGATAAAAGCTGTCCGTTACCTCCTCCAGCAATTTGGGAAGCGAAAAAGGAACCTCCTCCAGAAAAACCTCACCGGACTCCATTTTTCCCATATCCAGCACCTCATTCACCAGATCCAGCAGGAGCCTGCCGGAATTATGAATCTTGCGGCGGCATTCTGCCTGCTTCTGCATATCCTGCGCGTAATGATCACCGATTTCCACGAGTCCCAAAATCCCGTTGATCGGTGTACGGATATCGTGGCTCATGCGCTGCAGGAATATGGTCTTGGATCTGTTTGCGTGCTCTGCCTTTTCCGCTTCTTCGATGAGCTTTTCCTGGTATATTTTTTCCTGCTCCATCTGTTCTTTTTGATATCGCTGTACAGATTTCCAATGAATCACCTGCGCAAGCAGGATCAAGATCGCATAAAGGGTCAAGGCAATCAGTACATTGCGCGGCGTGATCTGAAACACCTCACTCTCCGGCATGTAGGCATACACATAATAGTCTCTTCCACGCGAAAGCATCCCGTAATAATGATGCCAGTTTTTCTCATCCGGCTTTATCAGGCACAGCTTCTCCTCGTCGGAAGCCGCGATCCCTTTCAAGACGTCCACCTCCATCACGTTTTGACCGATCAGCGTGTCATCATTGGATGCCGCGATGATATTCCCTTTGGCAATCGCAACGATACCGTCACTGTTTAGATTATACCCCTCCAAAATGCCTTGAAATGACAAGGTATAGGCATCGATATACTGTTTCGGCGTGTGATAATAAGCGACAACCAGCCCCGGATAATCCGTAAGTCCTGTCGCAGCCAGATCCAGATAGGAGTCGTCTGGCATGTTGATGCGCGCAGCATAAATCTTTTCCGGATGCTCGGCAACATTCAGTATGCTTTTCTCCATCAATTCTGCTACATTCGTGTCTCCGCTCTTCGCCTGTATCCTGCCGTCCGGCGTCAGGTACAGAATCCCCGTCAGATAGAGCGTGTCGGCATATTGCGCCAGCAGCGCATCATTCGGCTTTTGACGGTCATGGGAGAGATTCCGGTCGATCTGCTGCACGCTCTCCATGATCCGCATGAGACTCCGCGTTTCCGAAGCAACATTGGTAATATTATAGGTCATGCACTGATTGCTTACATATTTTACAATATCAGAAAGATGTTTTTTTGTATTATCCATATCCGTCTTGGCAGAAGCCGAGAGCACTGCAATGCAGCACAATAATCCAATGAGCAGTGTGATCGTCCGAAAGGAAAGCAGCTCCCATGACTGTTTTTTATCTTTCATCCTCGTACACCTCCAGATATTTTTGCGGTATTTGCAGATATGTACGCAGCAATGCTTCGCTTGTTCCGTCCTCGTACATTTCCCGCAAGGTTTCATCGAGACGCGGTGCCAGACCTCTTGTATCATGCAATGAAAAGGCAACGCCCAGACCTGCGCGCTTCAGCGGTTTGTCGAGAATGCGAATCTCCTCCTCCATATCGTAATCCCGGATATATTTCAAAATCGATATTTCCTGTGATACAAGCGCGTCCGCATAGCCCTTGCGCAGAAAGGAGTAAATCAGCTCCCGGTTTTGCATACTGAAAATCGCTTTGAACTGCGGCAGATGATTCTCCTCTGCGCAAAGCAAAATTTCCTCCACCTTCGTTCCTGCCTGCACAGCGATGCTTTTGCCCTCCAGCTCCTCAACGGTTGTAATGCTGCTGCTCCGGTTCACTGCGACCCTGATAAACGTATACATATACGGACCTGCCCATTGATATTCTTTTTCGCGTCCATCCATACCGAAGCAGCACCAAAGGCAGTCAATTTCGCCCGCTTCCAGCAGCTGATCTCTTTCCCCCCAGTCAATAAACCGGAAACGCGCACGATAGCCCATGCGCTGGAACGCCTCCTTTGCCAGACTGATATCGGTCCCTGCCGCTTCTCCGTCTGTCCCGATATAACAAAAAGGAGAATAATCATTGCAGCCGACCACGATCTCCGGCAGCAGCTCCTCCTGTATCTCTTCCTCTGCCGCTTTTTTCCCACAGCTGCAAAAAATCAAAAGCACCATGCACAGCAGCACTGCGATTGCAATGTACTTTTGATTTCCCGCCTCATTCTTTTCGCGTCTGTTTCTTCTCATTTTGCCCTTTCCTTGCTATTTCCCGGCATACCGCATCTTTGCAAATCTTTTTTTCCATTATACACTTTTCATATGGAAAAATCCATCCCGATTTGGTACAATGGTTCTGTTCCATGAAACCAGGTGCAAGTGTCAGCAGCGCCGCGCGGCGTCCGGACGCATGTCCCCGGCAAAGTACATGATTCTATTTTAATTTTGGAGGAAACGAATTTGAAATTATTTGATAATATATCCGGTCTTTCCATCATCGGCGGCGGTATGGCAAAGCTGGGACCGAACAAAAAAGCCATCGAAAAGGCGAGAGCAGAGGGCGATGTCAAGACGGAGCAGGCGGAGATTCTAAAAGCCTGCCAAATCTGGTCAAACCATATTGTCGAGCGCATGCAGGTTGATATCCGTGTCATCCACGAGGAAAACCTCCCCAAGCACGGTCCGGTCGTCTTCATCGCCAATCATCAGTCCTACGCGGATATTCTGACTTTTTTGTATATCGTAAAAAATCATCAGGTCGCGTTCATCGCCAAGGATAATCTCGAAAAAATTCCGTTCTTCGGCAAATGGGTCGAGCGCATCCGCGGCATCTATATCCACCGCGGCGATGCGCGCGCATCACTTGCGACGATCAACGAGGGCGTGGAATATCTGAAACAGGGATTTTCGCTGGTCATCTTCCCGGAGGGAACCCGCAGCCGTTCCTCGGAGATGGGCGAGTTCAAGCATGGCAGCTTCAAGCTGGCGACCAAAGCCAAGGTGCCGATCGTTCCGGTCACCTTAAACGGCGGCTACCACACCTTTGAGGATCATGGCGCCGTCACCAAGGGGCAACATATCGACGTGCTGGTACACCCGCCGATCGAGACCAAGGATATGTCGCGTCAGGAACTGGCAGAACTACCCGCGCAGGTGGAAGGCATCATCCGCGCAGGGCTCGCAGAGCTGGTGCAGCAATCGGGACAAGAAGAGAAATAAGGATTAGAACGTAAGCGTCTACTTTTCTTGACTGGTACAACATGCCGACGATTGCGCGCCAATCGTCGGATTATTTTTTCGCCAATCGCCGGAAAAATTTCTCGCCATTCGTCGGAAAAATCTTGTTTCATTCGTCTCGATGGGGTATACGAAAGAGCGTATCGGCGTCAAGATGGTGTCTGCGTTGTCCCCATCGGCTGCCTCAAAAATTAAATCTTTCTCAGATTCTTTCCCCGGCGGCAGTGTAACTGCCGCCGCTTTACCCAAAAGGCTTGCCCGCCTTATACTTTCTGCGTCTTTACGCTGCTGTACTGTCCGTAGATTTTCTTTCCGTTTACGGTCTTATACGCGCGGACTTTCACATAATAGGTCTTGCCTTTTTTGAGTCCGGTTATAGTCTTTGACAGGCTCTTGCCGCTGACGGTAGTTTTGACCACATTCTTGGTAAACTTCTTATCGGTCGCGCAGACGATCTGATAGCCGCTAACCGCAGCCGTCTTGCCGCTTCGTTTCGTCACATAGTCGGTATTGATCGCGGCTTTCTTCCAAGTGACTTTCAGCTTGCCGCTTCCGCTCTTAGCCGTCTTGCTCAATGTCGTCTTGGCGGGAACATCCTGATAGAAGAATGCCAGCGCGTAGTACGCCTGCTCGGTTGCCATCTGGTCGACCACCGGCTGAAAGCCGCCGCTTGCCTTGTTCACATGGCGGAAGCCTCCGGTCTTTTCATCATGGAAAGTCAAAAGGGCGTCTACAATGCTCTTGCTGTTTTTCACAAAGCGCTTGTCCGTATTCGGGTTCACCCCGCTTAGATACGCGAAAACCCATCGGGGAGCTTTCCCGATGAGCCTTCGCGTGTTTACATACAAGTTTTTTAAAGATTCGTTATTTTGCTTTTGACCATGTTCTGGTTGCATACTTACACTGCTTGAGTGCTGTCTTTGCAACGAGCTTGCCGTTTTCGTCGTAAGCTCTTACCTGCACTTTATAGAAGTATTTCGTGCCTTTCTTGCCGCTGGTGTTGGTGTAAGAAGCAGTCTTTTTCGTGACGGCTGCTTTGTAGCCTGCGGCTTTCTTCGTCGAGCGATAGAAACGGTATTTTACCGTATAGCCCGCGTCTTTCAGCTCTTTGACGATCGCCTTGTCCTGCTTGTCGAGGCTGACGGTGACTTTCACGTTCTTCTTCGCGGTTTTCGCGGAACGTGCCACCGGTGTCAGCTTCGCGGTCAGCGCTTTTACGTCTGTCTGCGGTTCTTCCGCCACATCCAGTCCCAGTTCATCCGCGTCGACGAGCGCAAAGGTCGAGAAATGCGGCGTCGTAAATTCGTAGTATTTTTTGCCGCCGATGGTCAGGACCTTGCCTGCCAACTGCTCGATCTTGCCGTCATCTGCGATGTGAATCGCCGCAACTTTCTTGTTGAGCAGTTTGGAAACGATTTCCGCAACTACTTTGACCTTGCCCTTGTTGAAATCAGAGATGACACGATCGCCGGATTTGATCGTCAGCTTGAGCAGATGACCGTTTGCGCCTGCTGCCTGTTTCTGTACCTCGGTCGGTTTCGCCACCTTGGTGACTTCGAGCGTGATGGTCGCGCCCTTCGCCTCAGCGAGTACGGTCTTGATCGTCTCCTGATCGAGGGTGACCTTACCGTTTTCGGTGTTCACCGTCAAATCGGCATCGGTTTTGTCCGCAACATTCTTCACGAATGTTACATCAAGCGAAAGCTGTACGCTGTCCGCGCCCTTGGTATTCGCTGCAGATACTTCGAGAATGATCTCCGTAGACTTCTTCTCCGCAGCCTGCTTGAGGATTTCGCCCTGATGCTCGGTCGCGACCTTGACCTCCGCAACCGTCTCTTTCGTACCGTCAGCATTGGTCTTTTCGCTGACCTTGACGTCGGTCGGCGCCTTCGTCGTCGCCGAACCCGCAGTGCCGGAGGTCGTTACATCCTTGACCTCTTCCCCAGCTGCGCCGCCTGCCGGAGTATTCCACTTCTCGGAGCCTTCCTCCTTGGTGTAATCGTCAGTGTAGTGGAATACAACTGTGTCACCATTGTTTAAGAACTTGGATGCCACACCGACCTCCGGATGCGTACCGTTGACCGTGTACATCCAGCCGGAGTTCTTGCCGTTGTCAAACTCGCCGAGTTCTGTACCGTTGTAGGTCACAGAATAGACATAGGTTCCGTATTGCGTTCCCTTTGCATTGAACTGAACATTGCTGTTGTCCTTATCGATTTGCTGCATCAAATCCCAGACGGTCGAGTTCAAAGGTACTTCGTACGACTTAGCACTCAACCATGTATCCAGTTTATTCAAAGCCAAGCCATGCGGACCGCCGTCCTGATTTGCTTCTTGATGTTTGCTGTCGCCAAGCAGCGTGAAGCTGACATGCAGCGTTTCTGTTTTGCCCGGTTCTGTTGTCGCTGCCTGCTTTTTAACCGCAACCTGAATCGTTGTCTGTGCATAACCATAGGACAGAATTACTGTCTGAATAGAATGGCTGTTTTTATCATAGCCTGTTGCTTTTACATTGTCCGCACCTGTACCGAATGTTGGATGAGTATCTGCTTTTCCGCCTGTCCACTTCGCAGTGAAGGTCAGACCGGATAAGTCAAGCTCGTTGCCAACATAATGCTCTTTTACCGTACCCTTGACGGCAAGCTCATAACAAATCGCTTCTGTCGGAACCGTCTCTACCGCCCCTGCAAGTCTGCTGGCGTCTGCGCCGAGCGGATCATCCGTCCGGTTGTGTCCTGCCTTCCACTGGCATCCCTCTACGGTCGGGCAGTCACGCACGCCAAACTCTGTATTGATATAGGTTGTGCCGCTTGCCTGCGTCGGCTTTTTTACATTGGTATCTACATATTTTACAGCGCCGATGCCCTTCGTCGCACCGCAGTCTGTCTTATAGAAGTTGCCTGCGATATTGTCATATTTGTTTAAGCTGTCATAGAAACCGATAATACCACCGACATTTGTCTTGCCGCTGATTTTTCCGCTAAAGGAATTTCCTGCAAAGGAATAGATTACATTATCCCAAACCTGTGCGACATGGAGGTCGCTACCGAGGATGCCGCCGACATTCTTATTGCCGCTTACTGTTGCACCTTCGCCAACTGTGTTGCCAAGAATATTGATTCGCTGCCCATTCGGTGCGGATGCAGTCAGCGCATTATTTGTCATATATCCGCTGCCGACAATGCCGCCGACATTTTCTTCCCCGATGACGCTGCCATAAAAGCCGCAGTTCTTGACTGTGCAGATCTTCAATGCGTTATCTCTGGTACCGATGATGCCGCCGACAACATTTTTACCTTTTACCGTTCCGTAGTTCTTGCAGTTTTCAATCGTTCCCTGCATACGACCTGCAAAACCGCCGATCATGTTTTGATCTCCGTCACAGCCGATTACCGCACCCGCCTCGATGGTACAGTTTTTAATGCTTGCAACAAAGGCTGCGCTGACTCCTGCATATGGGTTTTCATTCATGTTTGCGCCAAGCAAACCGGACTTTACAATCTTCGTTCCGGCTTTGATGGTTACATTCTCAATTGTGATCGCGGTACCGGAAAGTCCAACGCCCTCAAAATTGTTGACAAGTCCGTAGCCATTGATTCTTTCCCCTGCAAGGTTCAGATTCTTTACCGTCGCGCCTTTTACATAACCGAGCAGTGGCAGACCATTTTGGGGAACCGTCAGTGTCCAGCATTCCCCGTCTGCACCCTCTTTCGCGCCGTCAATCGTTCCTGAGAAAGGATAGAGATTTTCACCTGCCTCAATGCTGGCTATATTCGGATTGATCTTGCAGCCTATCGGCGTCCAATTATTGTCAGGCAAAGTAATATCAGCTGTGAGCTTGAAATACTTACCTGAAAACGATATGCCCGAGTTTACAAGTCCGGCTAATTCAGACATATTCTCAGCCGTTGCGAGCTGATAAGGGTCAGCCTGCGTGCCGCTGCCTCCGCTGAATTTAGCCTGTAAGTCGCCTACCGTAACTACTGCCTCATCAGATTTTGTCACTGCAGTCTTTCCGTCCTTGACAGTCACAACTTCGCAATAGTAATTCGTAGTGCCTTTCGCGCTGCTGTCTACCTTGTACCGCGCATCTTCGGACAGGTTTGAAACCTTCTTTGTTTCGTTAGCTGTTTTTTTGAACCATCTGTAATAATACTGCGTTCCCGCTTCTTTATTAACAGCCACCGAAAGGTATTTTGTCTGCCCCAGTCCAATGTTTACACTTGTTTCAGGCTGCGCAGTAATTGTAGCGCTCACCCCGGCTTGGTCGTCATAATTATATACCACAACGGTGCCTTTGTCTGCCAGCTTCGTTCTCACTTTCTCCGTCGCAGCCGCTTCCCATTGTTCCTCGCTGCCTCGGAAGCAAATCAGCTTCGGTGTCACACTTGTTTCTGCATAGCTTGTTAAGCATGCAGGCAGCACGAGCTGATCGAGTGCAGTACAGCCTTCAAATGCCCAATTTACAATCTTTTTCACGCCTTTCAGTTCAACATACCGCAAACTCGAGCAGTTAAATAATATATTGTTATATGCTGTTTCTATCGTTTCCGGCAGAATCAGCTCCTCTAGTGCACTGCATTTACTAAACGCATTTTCCTTTATTGTCTTAACTGTATTCAAAACATCCAATTTACCTGCCTTTGATGGAAGGCATCGAACAAGTGTTTCTCCATCTTTAGAGTAAAAAATACCATCTTCATACTTTACAGTACTCTTATCATTAC
>UQMQ01000041.1 GCA_900542245.1 uncultured Eubacteriales bacterium | reverse complement strand
ATGACGGTCTGCGCCTTGTCGATGATCGGCTTGCCGCCGTTCGCTGGCTTTTTCAGCAAGTGGTATCTGGCGCTGGGAGCGATACAAAAAGGGCAGTACCTCTTTGTTGCAGCCCTGATCCTCAGCAGTCTTTTGAGCGCGATCTATTTTTTCAGACTGCTGGAGCATGTATTTATGGATCCGAAAAAGGAACGGCGTGACAAGTATCCAAAGGCAGAACTGCCGTGGCAGATGTTGGTACCGGTGCTGACCGCAGGGATTGTGATCGTCGGTTTGGGTTTGTTCCATACAGGGATCGTCAGCGGTATTTTTGGAAAGGCATTGATGGAGGTGATCCACGCATGATAGAAAGTTTAAGACCGGTAGCGGCAGTCGGTGTCTGCCTTCTGGCGGCAGGGCTGATCCTGCTGTTTGGTAATCGCCTGCACCGCAATCTGCGCGAGGGCATTACCATCGCCGCGGCAGTATGTGCGGCAGGGCTGGTCTTTTCGATGACACCTGCAGTGCTGGATGGACAGATTTATGAGGCGCGGCTCTGGCAGATTGCAGAAGGCGTGGAACTGGCATTCCGCACCGACGCGGCGGGCATGGTGTTTGCCTGCATTGCGAGTTTTTTATGGGTATTGACTTCCTTTTATTCGATCGGCTATATGCGTGGACATCACGAACAGAATCAGACCGGCTATTTCGCAGCGTTTGCGGTCTGCGTAGGATCGGCACTGGGGATCGCGCTGGCGGCAAATCTGATGACTTTCTTTATCTTCTATGAGATGCTGACGATCGCAACCTATCCGCTGGTGGCGCATTACCGCAATGATGCGGCCAAGCAGTCCGGGCGGAAATATCTGACCTATACGCTTGTCAGCGGACAGCTGTTTTTTGCTGCAATCTGTACGGTTTACGTGATCTGCGGGACCGGGGACTTTGTGGCCGGCGGTTTCCTCGCGGAAACGGCCGGGCGGGGGCTGCCGTCCGGCGGCGTGCTTTGCCTGTTATTTTTGATGATGATTGTCGGCGGCGCGGTCAAGGCGGGCGTGATGCCGCTGCACAGCTGGCTGCCGTCCGCCATGGTCGCGCCGACGCCGGTCAGCGCCCTGCTGCACGCGGTAGCGGTGGTCAAAGCAGGCGCGTTCTGTGTGCTGCGGGTGGTCTGCTATGTGTTCGGACCGCAGCTTTCCATCGCCTGCGGCGGTGCGCAGGTGCTGGCATGGGCGGCAGCGCTGACGATTATCGTATCGTCGTTTATTGCGCTCAGAAAGGATAATCTGAAGGCAAGACTGGCGTTTTCGACGGTAGGGCAGCTTTCCTATATCGTGATGGGGATCTGTGTCTGTGCGCAGGCTAGCATTGCGGGCGCGCTGTTTCACATGGCAGCGCATGCGTTCCTGAAGATCACGCTGTTTATGTGTGCGGGCGCTATTTTTGTAACGACAGGGCTTTCGGAGATCAGCAGCATGCGCGGTCTGGCGCGGCGTATGCCGGTCACGATGACCTGCTTTGCCATTGCGTCTTTGGGCATCGCGGGGCTGCCGCTGATGGCGGGCTTTGTGAGTAAATTCAATCTGATCCGCGGGATTCTGGCGATGGGTCAGCCGTTTTTCGCGGTGGTGCTGGTGGCGGCGGCGCTGCTAGCGCTGAGCTACCTGATGCCCGTGGTACAGATTGTGTTTGCCAAGGGTGCGGGCGCGGACGGCGGTCCGCTGCTGCCTGCTGCAGACGCACATGGACATACCTATCCTGTGCAGGGTGATGCGGCGCTTGCCATGCAGATCCCGCTGATGCTGACGACAATGGTTGCGGTGCTGCTCGGCTGTATGCCGAATGCCGGACCAAAGCTATATGCGCTGGCGCAGATGGCGGCGGCTGCAGTGACAGAGGGAGGTGGCGGCCTTGCAGGATAAGAAGAAAGTATATTTGATCTTAGGCATCGTCATCGTGCTGATGTCGGTGCTGGAGACTTTGTTTGCGCACCCGCATCATCACAGGCTCTGGAACGTCGTGCCGGGTGCGGATATCGCCATCGGCTTTGGCGGCGCCTGGCTTTTGATTTTGATTGGCAAGGTCATCATGAACAAGCTGCTGCGCAGACCGGAGAACTATTATGCAGAGCAGGCAGCGGGCAATGCGGAAGCAAAAGCGGCGGCGTCCTCGTCTGCGGCAAAGCGCCGCGGAAAGACTTTGAAGCAGAAAGCAGGTGGCAGGCATGAGTAATCTTTTGCACCCGGGATTGATACTGCTCGCGGGAGCCTTGTTGTTGCTGGTGCTGCCGGACAAGTGGATCAAAGCGGTCATGCCGGCTGCAGCGCTCTGCGCTCTCGCGGCGGTATTTACCTTGCGCGAGGGCGGTGGGATGTTTTTGCAATTGCTGCCGCAGCTTCGTATGCAGTTTCTGGCGGTCGATCGCCTGTCTTGGGCATTTGTGCTGATTTTTGCGATCGGTGCGGTGCTGGCGGGTCTTTTTGCCTGCCATACGAAAAACAAGTTTGAGGCTGCTGCGGAGACGGCTTATGCGGGCAGTGCGATGGGTGTTGTGCTGGCAGGTGACTGGATCACGATGCTCCTCTTTTGGGAGGTCCTGGCGATCGCCTCGTGGCTGGTCGTCATATCCTCGCGTACGGAAGCTGCGTCCAAGGCGGGCTTTCGTTATCTGCTCATGCATATGCTGGGCGGCAATCTCCTGCTGGTGGGGATCGTGCTGAAGGTCAGCGGCGGCAGCTTCGATGTCACCTGTCTGACGGACAGTGAGGACGCTGCATATTGGCTGATGCTTGCCGGGACGGCTGTCAATGCAGCAATCCCGCCGCTGCACGCCTGGATGCCGGATGCGTATCCGGAGTCAACGCTCGGCGGCACAGTCTATTTAGGGACATATACGACGAAGGTCGGCATTTATACTTTAATCCGTTTGTTTGCGGGTGCTGAGCTTTTGCTGTATTTTGGTGTTTTTATGGCATTGTTCGGCGCACTGATGGCGCTTTTGGAAAACGATCTGCGCAGGCTGTTTTCTTACCACATCATCAGTCAGCTCGGCTACATGGTCGTCAGTCTGGCGCTGGGAACGGCGCTCGGCATCGATGGTGCGGTGGCGCATGTGTTCGGCAATATCGTGTATAAGGGGACGCTGTTTATGTGCGCAGGCGTGATCATCGCGGCGACGGGTAAACGGAAGATTACGGAAATGGGCGGGTTGGCGCGCAGCATGCCGGTAACGGCAGTGTGTATGGCTATCGCCTCCCTTGCGATCTGCGGGTTCCCACTGTTCAGCGGCTTTGTCAGCAAGGGTCTGATCATGAATGCGATCGCGGAGAGCGGCAGACCGGCAGTCGAGATTCTGATGCTGATCGCCAGCGTGGGCACGCTGCTTTCTGTGGGACTGAAGGTCAATTATTTTGTGTTCTTCGCAAAACCACAGACGGCGGGAGCTGCCCATATGGCAGAGGCAGTGCATACGCAGACATGCCTTGCCGAAGCGAACGCAGGCGCGCTGACCGTCCGACCGGAGCTTGTGCCGCGCAATATGCGCCTTGCGATGCTGCTGGGTGCGGCAGGCTGCGTGGTGACCGGTGTGTTCCCGCAGATCATGCAGGGTGTGACGCCGTTCCTCTCGGATGGACATCCGTATACGGTCGATCATATCACGCAGTACCTAGAGCTTTTCGCGGCGGCGGCGATTGCCTTTGTGATGTATCTTTCGCATATGGCGCCGCATACAGGGATCACGCTGGATGCGGACTGGTTTTATCGCAGACCGCTGCGCCTGACAGTGGAGGTCATCTCGACTGCCTGTGCGCGCTGTTTCAGTGCTGTGGGCTGCTGGGTCGGCAGAGCGGTGCATGCGGCGAATCAGCTGATCTGCAAGGAGCAGCGGGCGCCGCGCGGACTGGAGGACGATGATGTACTGCAAAAACCGGCGGGCAAGCTGGTCGCGCTGAATTTCGTGATGTGGATGGTGCTGACCGGCGGCGTGTTTGTACTGGTTTGGTGTCTGTAAAAGCATGGAGTGCGGACGGATTCGCACTTGACAATTCCCTTTGGGGGAATCATAATAGAGACAGTGAAAATCTCAGAACGTGAGAAACGTGTCAGAAAGATAAGCCGGTGCAAACCGGCTTTCTTGTTCAACAGACAGAGAGGAGGTGCGTGCGATGGGTGAAAAGCTGACGATCGGCATTTTGGCGCATGTCGATGCAGGGAAAACGACATTATCAGAGAGTATTTTATATCTGACCGGTGTGACGCGAAAGCAGGGCAGAGTGGATCATAAGAACGCCTTTTTAGATCATGACGAGATTGAACGCAATCGTGGGATTACAGTCTTTGCAAAGGAGGCACGTTTTGGCTTGGGTGAGAAGCAGGTGACGATGCTGGATACGCCGGGGCACGGAGATTTCAGCAGTGAGGCGGAGCGTGTGCTGCAGGTGCTGGACTACGCGATTTTGGTGATCAGCGGTACCGATGGCGTGCAGAGTCATACGCAGACCTTGTGGCGGTTACTGGAAGTCTACGAGGTGCCGACCTGGATCTTTGTCAACAAGATGGACCGACCGGAAACGGATCGCGCGGCATTACTCAGCGAGATTCGTAAGACGCTGGGCGGCGTTTCTGCGGTCGGCAGCGCGGTGTTTGCGGATTTCGGGAGACTTACGGCGCTTGAAACGCGAGAGGAAATCGGCAGCGCCAGCGAAGCGTTGCTGGAGACATTTCTTGCGGATGCGCCGTTTGCGGACAGTGCGATTTGCGATGCGATTGCAGCCAGACAGTTATTCCCGGTCTGTTTCGGTTCGGCGCTCAAGGGCGATGGCGTGCAGGAGCTCCTGACGCTGCTTGGGCGGTATACGAACGGATGCGCGGTGCATCGTCGTGGGGATGTGCTGCCGAGTGAAGAGGAGGGGAACGGGGATACGGCTCCGTTCGGTGCGCGGGTATATAAAATCAGCCGCGATAAAAAAGGAAACCGTCTGACGCATCTCAAAGTGACGAGCGGCATATTGAAAAGTAAGATGGAGATTGCAGAGGGACAAAAGGCGGAACAGCTCCGGCTCTATCAGGGTGAAAAATTTGAACTGGTGCAGCGCGCAGCAGCCGGAGAGATCTGCGCAGTGCTCGGTCCGATGGCGACCTATGCGGGGCAAGGGCTGGGGTGTGAGGAGGGCAGTACCTTGCCGCTTTTGGAACCGACCCTGACCTATCAGCTGCGCTTGCCGGAGGGGGAAGATCCGGTAGTGGCAATACGCAAGCTGCGGGAACTCGGAGAAGAAGAGCCGACGCTGCATTTGACAATGGACGCTGAGCGCGGAGAAATTCATGTGCAGGTGATGGGCGAATTGGAGCTGGAGATCCTTCGCGAGCTGATTGCGCGGCGCTTTGCGATGCAGGTCACATTTGACAGCGGAACGATTTTATACAAGGAAACGATCGCTGCGCCTGTGCTGGGCATCGGGCATTATGAACCGCTGCGGCATTACGCGGAGGTACAGCTTCTGCTAGAGCCGCTGCCGCGGGGCAGCGGGCTGGTCTTTGACTCGCTGGTCAGTGCGGACGCGCTGGACCGGAACTGGCAGCGATTGATTTTGACGCATCTTGCGGAAAAGCCGCATCGCGGGGTTCTGACCGGGGCGGAGATTACGGATCTGCGGATTTCCATCGCGGCCGGAAAGGCGCATTTGAAGCATACGGAGGGCGGGGATTTCCGGCAGGCGACCTATCGCGCCGTCCGGCAGGGGCTGCGCAAGGCGGAGAGTGTGCTGCTGGAGCCTGTGGTGCGGTTTCGCATGGAGCTTCCGACGGAAAATACCGGAAGGGCGCTGACGGAGCTGGAACGCTTTGGGGCGCAGACCGCGGTCAGTGAAAGTGACGGCGAGACGACGGTGCTCACAGGTTTAGGTCCGGTGGCTGCGCTAAAGGATTACCCGAAGGAGCTTCTTGCCTATACGAGAGGGAAAGGCAGCATGAGCACGATGCCCGCGGGTTATCAGCCATGCCACAACCAAGAGGAAATCGTGGCTGCGGCAGCTTACTTGCCGGAGCAGGATCTGGAGAATCCGACAGGCTCCGTCTTTTGCAGTCATGGCGCGGCGGTCTATGTGAACTGGGATGAGGTGGACGCGGCGGCACATCTGGACGGCAGCCGCGTGCTGGCTGCCGCGAAGCGGCGGTTCTTCGGCGGGGAAGATGACGGATCGCAATTGGACGATGACGCGTGCGGCGCGGACGCAGATGCTGCGGGTAAGAGCGCGCGGCAGGGCGGCGCAGGCAGCAGGCAGAGCGGTCAGGGCAGTGCTGCATCAGCAAAGGAGCTGGAAGATATTTTTTTCAGAACTTACGGCAAGAGCAAGCGAGATGAGGCACTGTATCGGGAGAGCCGCAGCAGAGGCACGAAGAGACCGTCTGCGGGAGAGAATTTTCCTCAGCCAAAATGGAAAAGGGATGGGGAAATCGATGGTTCGGGCGGCAAGGCGGTCAGCGATGCACCGATGCGCCCGCTTTACGTGATTGACGGCTACAATGTGCTGTTTGCGTGGGAGGAATTCGCGGCGCTGGCGAAAGTCAATCTCGACAGTGCGCGGGAGGCGCTGCTGGATGTGCTGCAGAACTATCAGGGTTACAAAAAGATAGACATGCTGGTGGTGTTTGACGGCTATAAGCTGGCAGGCAATCCGGGTACGCGGCACGATTATGAGAAGCTGAGCGCGGACGCGGGCAGCTTCCGGGTGGTGTACACACGCGAGGCGGAGACGGCGGATCGCTATATCGAGCAGGCAATCTATACGCAGGGCAGGCGGCGTGCGCTTTGGGTCGTGACCTCGGACCAGCCGGTGCAGATGGCGGCATTGGGCGACGGCGCAGCGCGGTTTTCGGCGCGGGAGTTCTATGCGGAGGTCGCGGGGACCTCGGCGGAGATCCGCGGGAAGCTGGCGGCGCAGCGCAAGGAAAGGAACCTGCCGTTTCAGGATGTGTTTTGATTGACAGGCAGGACGGCTCGCGGCGCGTGATGTATGATTTTTTATGAAAATGCGCGGTTCACGTTTTTTTCCCTTGTCAAAAGGTGACGGGGCATGTTATACTTGGGGTGACAATTACATACGTGTTGATGTTCTTTCGCCATGTCGCTGCCGCCTCGGGTTTGGGGATGACTGCGAATTTGACGAAAGCTAAGATGGAAGCAGGTGTAAGTCCTGCACGGTCCCGCCACTGTAAGAGGGGAGCGCGTTTTCCGTATACCACTGAGACGAGTTTGCGAACAGCTGCTGAGATGTCTTGGGAAGGGGGAATCTGCGTGTTGATCCTTAAGTCAGGAGACATGCATGAACAATGGGTAACTGCCGCGTCGGATGAGCGCTGCGCAGATGGAAAGAGATTGCGGTAAAAACGGACTGCGGTTGAGTTATGATATGATTTCATGACTTGACTGCAGTTTTTTGTTTGTCCTGCGAAAGGAAACGGCATACAGGGCAATGCAGAGGTACCGCATCGTGCAATCTTTCCGCGCGACAATCAGCCATTCAGAATTACGTTTGGAGGATTAGAATGAACAGTAAAACACAGAACAAGAGAATTTTTTATCGCGCGCTTGCGGGCATCAGTTTGTATGTGCCTTGCAAAGAGGAGGAACAGGGCAAACCGGAATTGCAGATGATGACGAACGAGCATGGGGAGTGCTTCGTGCCGGCCTTTTACGGCAAGCGGTCCTTGAAGGGGGATTATGAGGAAAATGCGCTGGTCGAGTTTGCATTCCCGCTGCTGCGCAATCTCGTCGGCGGGCTGCCGCAGAGTGTCTGCGGCGTGATCATCGAGCCTTATGACCGGGAAATCTGTCTGGATCGCAGCCGTATGGCGGAGTATGACTTTTTTGTCCACGCCGGTGCAGGGGAGCGAAAGAGTTGCGCAGCGGCGGAACGGATGCACGCGTAGGCGGATGTATCGCTCACGCGATGCAGGAAAATGACAAAATGCAGGACGGGCGCGCAGGCTGATCAGGGGCTGCGCGCCGAGACTGCTTTGTAATAAAACTAAGGAGGAGAAAAAGTGAAACAACAAAAATGGAAGTCAAAGTCATTTGCACTTCTGCTGGCAATCATGATGATCTTTACGATGATGCCGCAGATGGCGTTTGCAGATGGTACGGCAGCAGCCCCGCAGGAGGCGGGCTCTGCAAGCAGTGCGCAGCACGTGATCGTGTCTACGGCTGATCAATTAGCTCGATGGGGGGGGGTCGACTTTACCGGAACCATTGAACTAGCGGACAACATTGATATGAGCGATAAGACAATGAAGCCGATCAAGAGTCTGAACGGTACGTTTGAGGGGAATGGGTATACCATTTCGAATTTAACGCTGAGCGGTGAGGCAGAGAACGGATGGGACGCTCCGAATGTTGGACTGGGTCTGATTGCACAGCTTAATGGTAGCGTACAGAATTTGAAGATGGAAAATGTTCAGATTAGTTCAAATTCAACAAGAAAAATTTACGCAGGTGCGATTGTTGGTATGATAGAAGCTGCAAATGCGAGTATTACAAACTGCGCAGCAACGGGAAGCATCACATTGCCGGAAAATTCATCTGGCAATTATGCAGGCGGCATGATTGGTACGATTACAGGGTCTGTGGATGCAAACGCAAGCGTTGTGATCAAAAATTGCGTCAGTGATATTACTGTCAGCAGCGGAACTTATCCGGGTGGAGTCCTTGGAAAATTAGAGGGTTCTTATGCGTCTTTGGAATTACAAGGATGTGCAGTACTTGGTAACGTGAATATTACAAGTTCTAATGGTACCGGTGCCGGAATTATTGGTCTTACCTATGGAAACGTGCTTGACATTCAAAAAACATATTTTGCAGGAAAAGCAACTTCAACAAAGGGGTCTTCAAGCAAAGCTTCTGCATTTTTGAATTGTCCAAAGTCGGGATCTAGACCAACAATCGATATCAAGGACTGTTATTATAATAGCGCCAACAAAGGGCAGATTGTTACCGACTATACGGTTACAATCCCGAATGGTGCAGTTATTGCCAAGTCAACGGATGAACTGAAAGGATTGCAGCTTGATGGATTCACAGCAAGCGCAGATTTCAATAACTATCCGGTGCCGTCTTGGTTAACGACACTTGATACTGTCAAGGAACACACGGTTACGGTGACGGCGGTGGGCGCGAGCAAGGTAACCCTTCTGAGCAAGGACGGTGCCACTACAGAAATGACTGCCGGAGAAAAAGGTGTATTCACCGCATCGGATCTTACAGCGGGGCTGTATACCTATACGGCAGAGCCGAACCTTGCGAAAAAGGACACCGCAACGGGTACGTTGGTCGTCGGTAAGGTCGATAAGGCGATGACCATCACGCTGCCGAACAAGGTCGCGGATACGCAGATCACGGTAGAGGGTCCGGCAGAGGCAGTGCTCAAAGTATATCAGGGAGCGGATGCGAACGGCATTTTGATGCAGGCAAAGACTGCAGCAAGCGGCGTGTACACCTATGCGCTGCAAGAGGGCAGCTACTATTATGAAGCGACTGCAGAGGAGTATGATCTTAAGAGCGGAAACTTTACTGTTCCGGCAGCAGAAAACAAGGTGACAGTCACAATGACTGCATCGCCAAAGTACGATGTGACTTTCAACATCAGCAGCGGCGAGAAAACACCGAGCGTGAAAGTTTTCCGCGGTGAAAAAATTTATCAGGCAAAGGGCGGCGCGGTCTATGCACTGTGCAGCGGAACTTACAGCTATGAAGTCACGGCAGAGGATTGCATCACAAAGACAGGTGCGTTCACAGTAGCGAACGCGGCGCAGACGGTTACAGTGACGCTGGACGGTGTGACAGGTGACGGCAGTGCGTCGAGTCCGTATATCATAGGCAGCAAAGAGGCGCTGGTGTATTTCGCGCAGCAGGTCAACAGCGGCGTGACAAAGTATGTGGAAGGTCATGTCAAACTGAGCAGCAATATCGATTTGCAAGATATGAGTTGGACGCCGATCGGTCCGAGCTGGACGTCTCCGTTCAGAGGTCATTTTGATGGTGCGGGCTATACGATCAGCGGGCTGAACGTAACGAACGCCAGAACTTACTACGGATTCTTCGGCTGTCTTGACAATGCGGCGGTAGAGAATCTGACCTTAAAGGGACAGGTATACTGTGCGGAGCCGTACGCGAGAGTCGGCGGTCTGGCTGGCTATGCAATCGGCGATGTGACGATCAGAAACTGCGGCAGCGCGGTGAATGTGTCGGCACTGGCCAGAGGCTGTGAAGGTGTCGGCGGTTTGGTCGGCGGTTATGAGGACGGTATCGAATACAAGTGGGAAGATCACAAGATGGTGATCGAAAACGCTTACAACGCGGGCAATGTTGTCTGCACCGGAACAGACGCCAACGCGACGATCGGCGGTCTGGTCGGCGGCAACAAGAACTGCGTGCAGCTGAAAAACTGCTACAATGCCGGAACGGTATACGGACCGGGCGTACAGGCCGCGGGGCTTTTGGGCAATGCCGGCGGGCAGACCGGCGATAACTGCAAGCCTTCCATGAAAGGCTGCTATAATGCTGGCAAGGTTGTTGGCGCGGAAGGTAAGGCTTTTGGGCTTTACGGCAAAGGAACGATCTTGTCTGCAAATCTGCAGGATTGCTATGTAGAGGCAGGGACTGCGGCAGACACGAAGCCGGGGACAACGGTGGTATCGGATGATACGCGGCAGGATATGCTTGCGAAGCTCGGCAATGGATGGACGATCGATCCTAGCAAAAATAACGGCAAGCCGTATCTGAGCGGGACCGATCCGGTTGCGGCAGATCCCTCGCTGGTAGACGAATTAGGCAAGTACGCAGATACGATCACAATATCGGCAAACGCGGCAGTTGGCGATGCACTGACTGCGCTGAAAACTGGCATGGCGGCAGATACAGGTATTACAGTAGCGATCACACAGTCAAACGACGATATTCAAAAGGGTTATTTAACAGCGGAAAAGCATACATTGAAGCTGCTCAAAAAGAATGAGAGCGGTGCGGCGGTAACGGAAACGGCAACGCTGACACTGACACTGACAAAAGGAGGCATCACGCTTTCTAAACCAATCAGCGTTGTTATTTATCCGGCGGCAGAGAAGCTGAGGAGTCTGATCGATACGATCGCGCGCACTTATACAGGGAAGTCGGACGAATGGGTCGTATTCGACATGGCGGCTTATGCGAAACTAAGCGGAAAGAGTGCTGAGACAAGCGGCGCAGCGAAGCAGAATTACCTGAATCTGGCGATCAATGCGCTGGCGCAGAACAACGCGTTGGCGTCTGACCGCGCGAAAGGCGAACTGATCTTGGGCGCGCTGGGCATTGATACGACCAAGCTGACACCGTACGGCGGCGGTCAGGCATACAATAATGCGGCGAAGCTACAGGCGATGAATATGAATGTGGCCTATTATACGGCGCCTTGGATTTTATTGGCGGACGAACAGGGCAATGTCGAGTTAACAACTGCACAGGTGCAGCAGCTCGTTAAGATCCTCACGGACAATCAGGGCGCGAACGGTCTTTGCCAAGGTGCTTACTGGGGCAAGAATTACGATGACATCGATACGACAGGTACCGCGCTGGCGGCGCTCGCGCGTTTCGCAAAGGCGACGGCGGACCCTTATGGCGTGAAAGATCAAGCGAACACCTTTATTACGAAAGCGCTTGCCGGTCTGAAAAAGGCCCAGGGTGAAAACGGCTCTTTCGGCAATGTCAATACGGATGCGATGGTCATCACAGGTCTGGCGGCAATCGGAGAGAATCCGAGCAACTTTAAGAACAACAACAGCAGCCTTGCCGATGCACTGTCGCTTTATGTGAATTCCGGACAGAACGGATTTACTTCTGCTTATGCAGACGGGACGGCAGGCGAAAAAGCACAGGCATTAGCAACCGAGCAGGGCTTCCGTGCGCTAGTCGTGCTGGAAAAGCTGAAGGAAGCAAATGTCAGTATGTATAATATTTATACCGGTAAGACCAGTGTGGCGAAGAATCCGGAGACGAACCCGGAGCCGGGCAAAACGGCTGCCAGAGCAAGTGGAGTCGGAACACCGGAGAATAGTACAAGTAAGCCGGGCGGTGCTACGACCAGCGGACAGAATATCATTGCAGCGATCAGCATTTGTCCGGACAGCAAGACAGAATGGCTGTCTACAACGCACACGCTGGCAGAGGGCAGTACGGCTGCTGATCTGATCGTTAAAGCGCTTGATGCTGCGGGTATGCAAGGTGTCGGCGCGGGCAGCGGTTATGTGAAGTCGGTGACAAAGGGCGGCGTAACACTCGCCGAAAAGGACAAGGGACCGAACAGCGGCTGGATGTATACGGTCAACGGCAAGAGCCCGCAGGCTGCGATCAATGGTTACACGCTGAAGACCGGAGATATGGTCAAGCTTTACTATGTAGAGGATTACACGAAGGACACCGGCAGCAGCGGCTGGGCACCGGCTGCACCGGGCGGTGAGCAGAAGCCGGAGGATCAGAATAAGGATAAGCAAACGGCAGAGGAACCGAAGGACGAGGAAACGAAGGATGATGCTGCAAAGGTCAAGGCACTGACCGGTGATCTTGGGCTGAAAGCGCGTTCAGTCAAAACGGCAAAGGGTCATATCAAGGTTCGTTTGCTTGCAGATGCGAAAATGCAGGCTGCGATCAAGGAATTGCAGGATATGGGCTATACGGTCAAGTACCGCTTTTACCGTTCGACAAAGAAAGCCGCAGCTTATCGCTCTGCAGTGACGAAAAAAACGGCTTCTTACACGAATACAAGCGGAAAGAAGGGCGTGAAGTATTTCTACAAGGTACAGCTCAGAGTATATGATGAAAACGGAAAACTGATTGCGGCGACTGCGCTGAAGCAGTGTCAATACGCGGCAAGAAGCTGGGCAAAGTAGGGAACGTAGGAATTCCTTACGTAAAAAAGAGGAAGGTTTCTTTTGATGAACCGAAGAAAAGCCACCGGGCCTGTGAGGGTGCCGGTGGTTTTTTGTGGTCTAAATTTGTCGTTTGGTGCATTTGCTGTAGTATGTGGAATTTGGGTATGAGAGGCAGGACAAGGGGCGGCGCATGGAAGTGGAAGCCGCGCCGCGCGGGAGGACAGCAGCCGCGTGCAGTCGATGCGGGAAGACGACAGCTGCGCGCAGGAAGTGTGCGGTTGGTGTGCAAATCGTCAGACGGAAGTGCAGCACAGCTGCGCCGGAGAAAGCGTGGGCGTTGGCGGCTTGGGCTGCTGCTGGCGGCGGGCTGCGTGGTGGTGCTTGGCTTTTGCGGGTGTGCTGCCGCAAATCAAGGTGGCGGTCGGGATGCGGGAGTGGGCTGCGGCGGGGAAATTACAGTGATCACGCGGGAGGAGGGCTCCGGCACGCGGACAGCGTTTGTTTCGCAGCTGGGGATCTGCAATGACGGGCATGACCGGACGACAGAGGCTGCAGAGGTGACGCAGAGTACCGCGGTCGTGCTGATGAGTGCGGCGCAGAATCGCGGCGCCATCGGTTATGTTTCGGCGA
Organism: uncultured Eubacteriales bacterium; assembly: GCA_900542245.1. Taxonomy (GTDB): domain Bacteria; phylum Bacillota; class Clostridia; order Peptostreptococcales; family Anaerovoracaceae; genus CAG-238. Next base: position 3,448 of record UQMQ01000041.1, on the reverse strand, counting down.
TGGCGCCGCGGGAGACGGTCAGGACGGTCAAGGTAAATGGGGTGCTGCCGTCCGCAGAGACGGTCAAGGACGGCAGCTATCCGCTGCGTCAGCGCTTTTATCTGGTGGTGCGGGCAGCGGATGAGGCAAAGGCATGGATGCATGGAGAGGCAGGGCATGGGCGCGGCGAGATGGAGGCTGCGGAACGAGCCGCGCGGGACTTTATGGTGTTTGCGGGCAGTCTGCGCGGGCAGGCAATCATAGCGCAGGCAGGGTATGTACCGATGAAGGCAGCATTGCAAAGCGACGTGCGATGGCAGAACGCGCCTGAGACGGCGTATGGCGCAGCTCTGCAGACGAGAGCAGGACAGAACGCGGAAGCTGAGGCAGCAGTGCAGGCATGCGGCAATGCTACCGATAAACCGGTGCGGCTGGTCCTTGTCGGCTCAACGGCGATGGCGCCATTGGTGCAGACGTTGGTCGGAGCCTATCAGGGCATGCACCCGGAGGTATCTGTCGAGATTCAGCAGACAGGGTCCGCAGCGGGGATCACAGCGGTGCTGGCAGGTGCTTGTCAAATCGGCATGTCCTCGCGCGCACTGACGGAAACGGAGCTGGCGGCAGGAGCACGTGCAGCATGTATCGCAGCTGACGGGATCGCGGTCATCGTCCATCGCCGGAATCCGGTGCGAGAACTCAGCACAGAAACCTTGCGGCGCATTTATATCGGAGAGATCAGACGATGGGAAAATATCAGGAATATGTCTTAGGCGCGGTTTGTTTCTTGGCGGCAGCCGTATCGCTGGTCGCGGCTGCTGCCATTTGTTTCTTTTTGTTTGCGGGGGCGGTGCCGTTTTTGCAGGAAGAAGGAACCATCTCGTTTTTGGGCGGTCGGGATTGGCAGCCGATGGAGGGGGTCTTCGGTATTTTCCCGATGCTTGTCGGCAGCGCTTATGTGACGGGCGGCGCGGTGCTTTTGGGCGTGCCGCCGGGTCTTTTGTGCGCGGTGTTTCTGGCACGTTTCTGTCCGGCGCATGTGTACCGGATCGCAAGGCCTTTGGTGGAAACCATGGCGGGGATACCCTCGGTGGTTTACGGTCTGTTCGGCATCAGCTTTCTTGTACCGTTGGTGCAGCGATTCTGCGGCGGCAGCGGCAGGGGAATTCTCAGCGCGGCTGTGATGCTGGCGATCATGATTTTGCCGACTGTCATCAGCGTGGCAGAGAGCGCGATCCGGGCTGTACCGGAAAGCTATTACGCGGGTGCGCGGGCTCTGGGCGCGAGCAGGGAGCAGAGTGTCTTTTTTGCGCTGCTGCCGGGGGCTGCGCCCGGTATGCTGGCGGCGGTCATGCTGGGGATCGGGCGGGCGGTCGGGGAAACGATGGCTGTGGTCATGGTAGCAGGGAATCAGACCTGGATGCCGCAGTCCGTCACCGCCGGTGTGCGAACCTTGACAGGGCTGATCGCATTAGAAATGGGTTACGCTGCGGAGGGAAAGCATCGGGATGCGCTGATCAGCGCCGGTGCGGTGCTTTTTGTGTGGATCTTGCTGATGAATCTGGCAGCCATGCTGCTGCAGGGACTGTACAGCCGCGAAAAGCCGCGCGGAGGCAGCAGAAATAAGGAGAAAGCATGGCGAAGGCAGCGATTATAGGACAGATGCGAGCAGTGAGGCGCTGCAGTACAAACGCACGCGGCAATGTACGCTGAAATGTCCGGCGCATTCCGGCATGTAAAGAGGATTGGCGGGTATATTTGGAAAGAGAAAAAGTGACGTGGAACTGCGGGGGAAAGGAGAGAGGCGGAATGCGGCAAAAATGGATCTCGGCGCTGCTGCATGCAGCGACGCTCGGCAGTGCACTGATGTGCGGCGCGATCGCGCTGCTGGTGATCGGGTTTCTTGTCCGGCAGGGATGTCCGGAGTTTTGGGCGTGTGTTTTGCCCGGCGGTGCAGCCGACGGGAGGTCTGAGCAGGCGGATTATCTGCATATGGCTTGGCTGCCTGCACTTTGGAATACGCTCTTTATGATCGTTGCGGTCCTTTTGCCGGCGATACCGATCGGGACCGGGGCAGCGATTTTTCTTACGGAGTACGCAAGCCGCGGCAGCCGCTTTGCGAAAGCGGTCAGCCTTGCAGTGGAGACGCTGGCGGGAATACCGTCCATTTTGTTTGGGCTTTTTGGTTTTTTGCTGTTCGTCCTGCGGCTGGGCTGGGGGTATTCCTTTCTTGCCGGTGCGTGCACGCTGCTGCTGATGGTGCTGCCGCTGATCATTCGCACTGCGCAGGAGGCACTGCGGACGATTCCTGCGGGCCAGCGAGAGGCGAGCTTCGGTTTAGGGGCGGGAAAGGGCAGGACGGCTTTGCATGTCCTTTTGCCTGCGGCGTTTCCCGGCATGCTGGCAGGTATTCTGCTGGCTGTCGGCAGGATCACCGGGGAATCTGCCGCGCTGCTGTTTACGGCAGGGACAGGAGGGGAGAGGGTGGACAGTGTGTTTTCCTCAGCGGCGACATTGGCGGTAGCTTTGTATGCGATGATGGTCGAGGGGCGATCCCTGGAGAGCGCTTATCAGACGGCGCTGGTTTTGCTGCTGCTGACTGCGGCGCTGAATCTGTGCGTTTCGCTGCTCATGGGGCGCAGGGAACGGCGGGGAAGGTAAGCATCTTAAGCTCTGAAGCGGGATGGAAAAGGGCTGTCACGTCGTCGATGCATGCGCGATTAACGATGTGACAGCCCTCATGTGTTTCCTTTGGTGTTATGTTGCCTGTATACTACAAGGTTTCGAGTTCCGATGCCGACAAGCCGGTTATCTTCGTAATGACAGATTTCTCTAAGCCCTCCTGCAGCATAGCTTTCGCGATCTCGCGCTGTTTCTGCGCGGCGCCTTTTTCCAGACCAATGGCTTCGCCTTCGGCGCGTCCTTGTTCTATGCCTATGCGTTCGCGTTCTTTGAGCATATATTCGAATGTCATGTACTTCCGCCTCCATTCGTCCGTATTGAACTTCTTTACGCGCGCGTCGATCATGCGCGTCAGCGGGGAAACCTGACTCTGGCGCGGGTCGTTTAAGTAGGCGTAGAGCGGTTTCAGCTTCTCCGGCACCTTGTCCGGAGAGCATGCTGCGTTCAACACTATTTTATACGAAAAATCGTCCAGCGGCAAGCCTTTTTCCACATCCCACGAACGGAAAAAATACACCGGTGCGTCTTTTTTGAAGTAATCAAAAGTACAGATGAAGATCACATAGCATTTTTTGAGTGCTGTGTAGTCTGCACCTTTCTCCAGACAGTCCAGATCCATGTTGGATTGATAGTACCGGGCGCGCTTACCGAGGGGAAGATTGGAGATTGTCTGCATCTCCACCTCAGCCCATATATTTTCAGACTTGATGTACGCGTCAAAGCGCACGCCATGCATGTCCTTGACGAATTTCAGTGATTTTTGCGTTTCGACCGTCAGGGTGCGCGTGTC
>UQMQ01000040.1 GCA_900542245.1 uncultured Eubacteriales bacterium | reverse complement strand
AACGAAATCAGAGATTTCTATGCGCACATGGCGCTCACAGATGAGCGCCGCTTCGTAAGGTGCTTTTGTCGTTATGCCGGAAATATCGTAACAATATTTCCGGCATAATAAGCAAAAGTTATCGCGCGATAAATGATAGCTATTTTACAGCCCTCTCCGCTTGCGATATTATTAACATACATAAAGAAAGCGCGCAGAGAACGCTTCATCTTACTACAGAAAAGGAGAGAAAAAAATGGGTGATAGTTATTTATTGTGGACGTTCATAATATCCCTCGGGGTGATTATCGGACTGATCATGTCGAAGAAGTTTAATCCTTCTTTATGTTTATTCGTTGGCGCGATCGTTGCCGCGATCCTGGGTCGTGTAGATCTGGCGAGCATCGCAGGAACCTTCAACACGTCTTTTGGCGGTATCCTGGTGAGTACCGGTATCCTCATGGTATTCGCATTCACATTCAGTCAATACCTGAACGAATCAGGTGGTGTGACGGAATTCGCAAAGTTCATGGTACGAAAAGTAGGCTATCAGTATGATCTGGTAGCCATGGCGATCGTAGGATATATTCTTGCCATTCCGGTCGGCTTGCTTGCCTCCTGCGCGATCGTCATTCCGATGTTCAAACCAATGTCGAAACTGACCGGAAGACCTGTACCTGCCTATCTGGCAGCTTTCGTAGTGCCGTGTCTGTTGACAGCCTGTGCTGTCGTACCGACTTCAGGACCGGTGCTTTTCGCTGGTATGCTCGGTATTGATATCGGCTGGTATATGGTTTATGGTATCATCGTGACGCTGCCGGGTGCGATCGTCAGCACGATCTTCGCGTATTGGTTCGCCGCTTACTTAAATAAAAAGGGGCTGGTTTCGACAAATGATGCAGAAGCGATCGATCTGGCAGCAGACCCGGATAAGCCTTCTGCAGGCTTAGTGCTCGCGTTGATCCTGATCCCGATCCTGACCATCACGATCGGTTCCTTTGCCCCTTACTTCACTGCGGAAGGAAGCTTCCTGCGCGGATTATTATCCTTCATCGGCAATACCGGCATCTCTATGTTCCTGATCACGCTCATATCGATGTGGACCTTGAGAAAATACCTTCCGCGTGCCTCGACCATCGTTTTCAATGAGGGCATCAAAGAGTCCGGTCCGGTACTCGCCATGTTGGGCTTTGCGAACGTATATGCAGGCATCTTAACGGCAGCGGGCGTAGGAAATTATATCGTCGAATTATTATCAGGTTCGTCCATCAGCGTGCTTTGGATCGCTCTGATTCTGCTCGTTGCGCTGCATGCAGGCACAGGCGCCGGAACCGTCGCAGGCTCAACGGCAATTTCCCTGTTCATGCAGACCTTCGTTGACAACGGAGAATCCTTAATGGCGTTCGGACTGATCTGCGGTATCGGACAGCTCGTCCTGCTGATCCCGACAGATGTAACCTTCTGGTATATGAAAGATGCTGCCGATATCTCCGTCGGCGATACGGTAAAGGCGGTATGTATTCCATCAACGATCGCAGGCATTGTCTGCTTCGCCTGCATACTGATCTTAAACCAAATCGGCACACTTCCGGTGTGGTTCTAAAATAGCTGACAAAGCAAAGGAGGATTTCGCAAATGACAAACTATAAAGAGCAATATCTTGCATTATATGACCAAAAAAAGAAAAGCGCAAAGGAAGCGCTGGACTTGATTCAGTCCAGAGACTGGATCTTTACGGCACAGGCTGCAGCAGAGCCTCTGGCCATTATGAACGAGTTACAGCACTTAAAGGAGACCGGCGTGACAGATATCGTGCTAAATACCTGTCTGCCAAGAGATTATCCGGCACTGCATGACCCGGAGATGGCAAAGATCATGTCGCATCATGGCTGGTTCTTTACCGCACCGTTAAGGAACGCACGCCAGGACAAGCTGGTCAGCGCTGTACCGCAGTGCTCCACCTCCATTCTCAGAAAAACCATGGACAGGATCAAAGCGGAAAACAGAAGACCCGTCATCTGCGCTACCGCATCCCCGATGGACGACCGCGGCTATCTGACGCTTTCCATCAGTGCGATTTATGAGCGCGATCTGATCGATCAGGGCGCTCTGGTCTTACTGGAAGTGAACAAGAATTATCCGAAAACATTCGGCGATACCTTGGTGCATATCTCAGAGGTAGATGCTTTGGTTGAATCCGACAGACCGATTCCAACCGTTCCGGTCGCACCTTATACTGAAATCGACGCTATGATCGGCAAGCATGTCGCCTCGCTGATCGAAGACGGCTCTACCATTCAGCTCGGCATCGGCAACATCCCGAATGCAGTCGCCAATGAATTAAAGCATAAGAAGCATTTAGGCATTCATACCGAAATGTTTACCGATACCATGGTCGATTTAATTGAATGTGGTGCTGTGGATAACAGTCAAAAAGGATTCTACAACGGCTATTCGGTATGTTCCTTTACGACCGGAACACAGAGATTATATGATTTCCTAGACGACAACCCGAGCGTGCTCTTTAAGTCCTCCTGCTTCTCGAATGATCCGTATACGATCGCAAAAAACAACAAATTTGTTTCTGTCAACGCGACCCTGGAAATCGACCTGCAGGGACAGGCCGCATCAGAAACGGTCGGTTATCATCAGTGGTCCGGAACCGGCGGACAATCCGAAACCGTACAGGGCGCACAGATGTCCAAGGGCGGCAAGTCCATCCTGGCCATGCATTCGACCTATACAACCAAGGACGAAAACGGAAACGCTGTATTAAAATCAAAAATCGTTCCGTTCCTGCATCAGGGCGCTGTCGTTACGACCTCCAGAAACGATGTCGATTACGTTGTTACGGAATACGGTATTGCCTGGTTGAGAGCCTTGACCGTAGCGGAAAGAGCCGAGGCGCTAATCCGGATCGCGCATCCTGATTTTAGAGATGAATTAAGAGCCGCAGTAGAAAAATACGAGCTTTGGTAGACGTTTGACAATGCTTGCAGCTGCGCAAGCTTGCATGACTTATAGGTACGGCGCATGAACTTTTCCTGCTCATGCGCCGACTTTTTATGATTATTCCGGAAATATCGCTATATGCACTTTTGTCCTTGCTTATACCGGTACAGTCCAGCCGTATTTGTCTTCGATCGCGCCGGTCTGAATGCCGTAGAGCTCATCATAGAGCTTCTGTGACAGATCGCCGATCTCGCCGTTGTTGATGACGAGTTTTTTGTCCTTCCAGTACAGCTCGCCGACCGGGGAGATGACGGCAGCGGTTCCGGTCGCAAAGACCTCCTCCAGTTTGCCTTCTTCCCCTGCTTTGAACACATCGTCGATGGTAAAGCGGGTCTCGTTGACCTTGTAGCCCCAGTCCTTCATAACCTCGATCATGGAGGCTCTGGTGATGCCCGGCAGGATCGTGCCGATCAGAGATGAGGTGTAGATCTCGCCGTCGATCTTAAAGAACGCGTTGGAGGTACCGATCTCCTCGACATACTTCTTTTCCTTGGCATCGAGCCAGAGCACCTGATCAAATCCCATATCATGCGCTTTTTTCTCTGCGATCATGGCTGCCGCGTAGTTGCCGCCGATCTTCGCAAAGCCTGTGCCGCCCATCGCGGAGCGGATATATTCGTCCTCGACATAGATCTTGGTCGGCGCCAATCCATGTTCATAATACGGGCCGACAGGGCTCAGAATAATGATGAACAAATAGGTGTCCGAAGCAGCAACGCCCAGCTTTGGCTGTGTTGCGATGATGAAAGGACGAATATATAAGGCGGTATTTTCCTTCTGCGGGATCCAGTCCCGATCCACATCTACGATGGCCTTGACTGCATCCACAAAAAGCGCCTCGTCCATCTGCGGCATGCACATTCTCTGATTCGTGTTGTTGGTTCTCTTGGCGTTCATATCCGGTCTGAAAAGCTGAACCTTACCATCCTTGGTCTGATACGCTTTCAGACCCTCGAACATTTCCTGTCCGTAATGAAATACTGTACTGGCCGGGTCGAGTGCAAGCGGTGCGTATGGTACGATGCGGCCGTCATGCCAGCCCTTGTCCGGCGTGTAATTCATCAGAAACATATGGTCGGTAAAGACGGTTCCGAACTGCAGATGCTCCGGATCCGGCTTTGCTTTTGGATTTTTCGTTAAAGTAATGCTGAATGTATTGCTCATTTTTTGTCCTCCCTTTTACTTTAATACAGCGCCTGTGTTTGCGGAGGATACAAGACGTCCGTACCGCTCCAGCCAGCCGCTCTTGACCTTCGGCTCCGGCTTGACATAAGCTTTGCGGCGTTCTTCAAATTCCGCATCGGAAACACGAACATTGATCTGATACGCCGGAATATTGATGTCGATGAGATCGCCCTCGCGCACCAGACCGATCAGACCGCCGTCCGCAGCCTCCGGACTGACATGTCCGATAGACGCGCCGCGGCTGGCGCCGCTGAATCTGCCATCGGTGATCAAAGCAACGGTCTTGTCCAGCCCCATGCCCGCCAGCGCACTGGTCGGATTGAGCATTTCCCGCATACCCGGACCACCCTTCGGTCCCTCATAGCGAATGACGACCACTTCGCCGTCCTTGATGCTGCCTGCATAGATGGCTGCGATCGCGTCCTCTTCACTGTCAAAAACTCTTGCAGGACCTGTATGCACGAGCATCTCCGGCGCGACCGCACTGCGCTTGACCACACAGCCATCCTTGGCGAGATTGCCCCAGAGAATGGCGATGCCGCCGGTCTCGCTGTACGGCTCACTGATCGGACGAATCGCCCCTGCATTGCGGATCGTCCTGCCCGCGATGTTTTCGCCGACGGTTTTCCCGCTGACGGTCGGCAGCGTGGTATCAATCAGATCCTTAGCCGCAAGCTGCGCCATGACCGCGGGCACACCGCCCGCGTTGTCGAGATCGTGCATATGCGTGCCGCCTGCCGGTGCCAGGTGGCAGAGGTTCGGTGTTACGCTGCTGATCTCGTTGAATACATGAAGGTCGAGTGTCACGCCGGCTTCATGGGCAATCGCAAGAAGGTGCAGCACGCTGTTGGAAGAACAGCCCAGCGCCATATCACAAGCGATCGCGTTGCGGATCGACTTTTCGTTGATGATGTCACGCGCAGTCACACCCTTTGAGATCAGCTCCATGATCGCCATACCCGCATGCTTAGCCAGCATGATGCGCTTCGAGGAAACTGCCGGAATCGTGCCGTTGCCCGGCAGCGCGATACCGATTGCTTCGCAGAGGCAGTTCATGCTGTTAGCCGTATACATGCCGGAACAGGACCCGCATCCCGGGCAGACATTCTGTTCATATTCCCGCAGACCCGCGTCATCGATGATGCCTGCCTTCCTGGCGCCTACCGCCTCGAACATCTTAGAAAGACTCGTCTCCACGCCGTTCACCAGACCGGACATCATCGGACCGCCGGAGCATACGACTGCCGGAATATCCATTCTGCAGGCTGCCATCACCATACCCGGAACGATCTTATCACAGTTCGGCACCAGCACCGCGCCGTCGAACGCATGCGCCATGACCATCGTCTCCACACTGTCCGCGATCAGCTCGCGGCTGGCCAGCGAGTATTTCATACCGATATGCCCCATGGCGATGCCGTCGCAGACGCCGATGGCAGGCACCATGATCGGTGTCCCGCCTGCCATGCGCACGCCTGCTTTGACCGCCTCGGTGATCTTATCCAGATGCATGTGCCCCGGTACGATCTCGCTGTGCGCCGAAACGACCGCGACCAGCGGCCGCGCAAGCTCCTCTTCCGTATATCCCATCGCGTAGAAAAGGCTCCGCATCGGTGCCTTCTCTACGCCCTCCGTTACAAGTTTACTTCTGGTTTTCATCTTGTGTTCCCCTTGTTCTTCCTTGGCGTCTGCCTATTTTTTGAGCCAGCTCATCATCTTTCTCAGCTCTGCACCCGTCTTGCAGAGCAGATGGGAAGCTTCCTTCTTTCTCGTCGCGAGGAATCTTGCCTTGCCGCCTGCGTTGAATTCCTGAATGAACTCACTGGCAAAGGTACCATCCTGAATTTCTTCCAGAACCTTTTTCATTTCTTTTCTGGTATCTTCGGTGATGATGCGCTTGCCGGTTCTGTAATCGCCGTATTCCGCAGTGTTGGAAATGGAGTATCTCATCTTGTCGAAACCGCCCTCGTTGATCAGGTCAACGATCAGCTTCATCTCGTGGATACATTCAAAATATGCCATTTCCGGTTCGTAACCGGCGCCAACCAGCGTGTCGAAGCCTGCCTTCATCAGCTCGCAGACACCGCCGCAAAGGACTGCCTGTTCGCCGAACAGGTCTGTTTCGGTCTCTTCCTTGAAGGTCGTCTCCAGAATGCCCGCTCTGCCTGCGCCGATACCGCTTGCATAAGCCAGCGCGTAATCCTTCGCCTTGCCGGAAGCGTCCTGATATACCGCGATCAGACTCGGTACGCCCTTACCCTCTACATATTGACTTCTGACGGTGTGTCCCGGTCCCTTCGGCGCGATCATGATAACATCAAGGTCTTTGGAAGGAATAATCTGATTGAAATGGATGTTAAATCCATGCGCGAAGGCCAGCACGTTGCCCGGCTTCATGTGTTTCTCTACCTGCTCTTTATAGATCTGCGCCTGCAGCTCGTCCGGCGTCAGCATCATCACGATGTCGCCTGCCTCTGCGGCCTCTTCGATCCCCATGACCTTTAAGCCTGCGGCTTCCGCCTTGGCTGTATGCGCCGAACCCGGTCTTAAACCGACGACCACCTTGGCGCCGCTTTCCTGCAGATTCATCGCATGCGCGTGTCCCTGGCTGCCGAAGCCCAGGATCGCTACCGTTTTACCGTCGAGCATTGCAAAATTACAGTCGGAATCATAATACTTGTTGATCATTTTTTTGTCTCCTTTTCTTTTTCATAACTTTTTCTTTCATTTTTCTTTTTTTTGATTTCTCTCTATTTTTCGATACCGGTAACACCGGTTCTGCAAATATCAATGATTTCATACGTACTGAGCATACCCAGGAAAGCATCGAGCTTCTCGGGACTTCCGGTCAACTCCAGCACCATCTCGCTCTGCGTCAGATTGATGATCTTGGCGCGGTAGATGTCTACGATTTCCTTGATTTCCCTGCGCACATTTTTGTCCGCGCGCACCTTGACCATCAGCAGTTCCCGGAAAAAGCTCTCGCTGTCGCGCAGCGCCTTGATGCTTCGGACAACCTCCAGCTTTTCCGTCTGCGATACGATCTGATGCAGGGTCAGATTATCTCCTTCAAAGACGATCGTGATCCGCGAGATCGCCGGATCGTTCGTCGCGGAAACGGTCAAAGAATCGATGTTGAACCCTCGCCTGCCGTACAGACTCACGACGCGGGTCAATACATTCGCTTTATTGTCAACGTAAATACTGACGACTTCTTTCTTCATACTGCTGCCCCTTTCTACTCAAAAATCATATCATCAATGGTCTTGCCGTTCGGGATCATCGGCAGGACTCTATCCGTCTTGGCGATCCTGCAGTCGATCCATACCGGACCGTCCGCCTGCAGCGCCTTTTGATAAGCCGCTGCGAATTCCTCCGCGGTCTCCGCGCGGTAGCCTGTGCCGCCGAAAGCCTCGATCAGCTTCACGAAATCCGTTTTGCGTTCCGGCACCGTATTGGAATAGCGCTGTTCGTAGAAAGAGGTCTGCCACTGATAAACCATACCCAAAACGGTATTGTTGAAGATCACGGTGATGATCGGCAGATTGTTGGAAACCGCCGTACATGCCTCATTCAGATTCATGTGGAACGACCCGTCTCCGGTCAGATGCACGACACGCTTATCCGGATTCCCAAGCTGCGCGCCGATCGCTGCGCCATAGCCGAAGCCCATGGTGCCCAGTCCGCCGCTGGTCAGGAAGTTGCGCGGTTTCGTCTGCTTCACATACTGTGCCGCCCACATCTGATGCTGTCCGACATCTGTCACAAAGATCGTCTCCTTGTCCGCATCGTGTGCACACATGCATGCGATGATCTCCTGTGGATTTAACATACCATGCGCATCTCTTATCTGCGTCGGGTGCTCTGTCTGCCATGCTTCGATCTGTTCCAGCCAGTCTGCATGCTGCGCTTTTTCGATATGCGGCAGCAGCGCCTGCAGGACCTGTTTGCAGTCACCGACGATGGCCTCTGCGACTGCTACATTTTTACCGATCTCACTCTTATCGATGTCGATCTGCAGGACCTTCGCCTCCTTCGCAAAGGCTTCCGGCTTCAGAGCAACGCGGTCGCTGAAGCGAGCTCCGAGCGTCAGCACCAGATCTGCCTCTGCAACGCATTTGTTTGCCGCGTAAGAGCCATGCATGCCCAAAAGGCCGAAGTAATGCGGCTCGCTGTCCGGCACTGCGCCCAGACCCATCAGGGTCGATACGATCGGCATGTCAGCTTTGGCAGCCAGCTCCAGCACCTCTGCCTCCGAGGTGGAAGCGATCACACCGCCACCAATCTGAATGACCGGTCTATGCGCGCGATTGATCAGGCGGGCAAATTTTTCGACTTCTTTCTGCTCGCTGTTCTCTGCGCTTGCTGCTGCATCCGCGTGCGCCGCGCCGTCTCCTGTTTTCGCTGCAGGCAGGCTGCTCGTAGGATAAGGCTCTGCCGGTTCGTACTCCACCAGCTCCTGTGTCACATCCTTGGTAATATCGACGAGCACCGGACCCTTGCGCCCGCTGTTTGCGATGCGGAAGGCGTTCCTGAGCGCATCAGCCAGATCCTCCTTATTGTTCACAAAATAGTTGTGCTTTGTGATCGGGAACGTCACGCCTGTAATACAGACCTCCTGGAAAGCGTCTCTGCCAATCAGATGATTGCCGACGTTCGCGGTGATAAACACCGTCGGTATGCTGTCCATATAGGCCGTCGCGATACCGGTCACCAGATTTGTCGCGCCAGGCCCGCTCGTTGCAAAAGCGACGCCGACCTTGCCGGTCGATCTTGCGTAGCCATCGGCGGCATGTGCCGCCCCCTGCTCATGTGCTGTCAATACATGTCTGATCTGATCGCTGTACTTGTATAATTCGTCGTATAAAAACAGTGCTGTGCCGCCCGGGTAACCAAAGACGGTATCCACACCATGCTCTAAAAGAATTTTCATAACGACCTCTGCGCCTGTCATCTTCATCTCGTTTCGTTCTCCATTCCTTTCATATAGTCTATAAACTGTCTGGCACTTCTGCCTGATACGCCGCCGTGACGGATCTCCCACTTCGTTGCCTCCGCGTGGAGCGCTTCTTTGCTGCACCGGAGCCCCTCACGCGCGGCGAGCGCCTCCACAATGCGATGATACTCCTCTTTCGTCGGTTTGCCGTAGTAGATCTGCAGACCAAATCGATCTGCCAGACTGCGTTTCTCCTCCAGCGAGTCACTGCGAAAGATCTCGCCGTTATGTTCCTCGTCTCTGCGGTCATTCCAGGTCTCCTTGATGAAATGTCTGCGATTGGAGGTCGCATAGACCAGCACGTTCTCCGGTCTCGGTTCCAGTCCGCCCTCAATCACCGCCTTCAAATACTTGTATTCGGTTTCAAAGTCCTCAAAGGACAGATCATCCATATAAATCAAGAAGCGATATTTTCTGTTTTTGATCTCTGCGATGACCTCCGGCAGGTACTGCATCTGATGCCGATAGACCTGTATGATCCGCAGTCCGTCCCCGCCGTATCGATGAAGCAGAGCCCGAATGCTCGTGCTTTTGCCGGTACCGCCGTCTCCGTAGAGCAAGACATTGTTGGCAGGCTTTCCCTGCACAAAGGCTTCGGTATTGGCTGTGAGCATTTCCTTCTGGACTTCATATCCGATCAGATTGTCCAAGGTCTCTGCCCCGGTTCGTGTGATCGGCTGCAACTGCACCGCGCCCCGCTCAGCTGCGAGGGTAAATGCCTGATACATCCCGAACATACCCACGCCATGGTTCCGGTAGAAGCGGCAAATCTCATCGTAAAACGCTTCGTCATCCGCAGCCTCCTCCAGTCTCTGCCGCAGCGTCTCTATCAGCATGCCTTCTGCAGATCCCGGTCGAAACGGTTCGTAATCTGCCAATGCGGCGAGCATCTCCGCGCCGGGCTTTTGCGCCTCTGCCGCAAGCGCTAAGGAAAACAGTCTGCGCAGCAGACTGCAGTCATGTCTTGCAAAAGGGTCTTTCCCGCAGCTTCCTCCGTCCGCAGCTTCCTGCCTGCGCTCTTCCCGCAGCGAAAACGCATTCTCGTTGGCAGCGATATAATAAGTCACACAGCTTTGCCAGAGGTTTTTGCGAAAGTCATGCTGCGCAGCCTCTGCCAGTACGCACCTGACGAAGTGGTTTGCCGCCTGTCTGCGGGTGCTCTCGTCCTCTGCCGCAAGCAGCGCCTCCGCTTCTGCCAGTGCCCTGCTGTCTTGGTTCTTTTGATAAAGCCATAAATCTTCCAATAAACTCTGCATCTTCCTACCCTTGTGTTAGCTGATGTTTTATCTCATCTTGCTTTGTTTCATTGTTGTTTCATTGTTGTTTCATTGTTGTTTCATTGTTGTTTCGTTTTTCTGATCTATCTGATCTTTTCGGCGATCAGGCTGCCCATCTCTGCGGTGCTTGCCGCCTTGCTGTCCGCCTGCGCGATGTCCGCGGTGCGCCAGCCCTCTTTCAAAACATCCTTGACTGCCTGCTCGATGGCATCGGCCTCTGCGGTCAGTCCTAAGGTATAGCGCAGCAGCATCCCCGCCGAAAGGATCGCAGCAATCGGATTTGCCTTGCCTGTACCTGCGATATCCGGCGCCGAACCGTGTACCGGTTCGTACATGCCGAACGCGCCCTCCGCGAGGCTTGCCGATGGGAGCATGCCGATCGAGCCGGTGATCATGCTCGCCTCGTCCGAAAGAATGTCGCCGAAGATATTGCTCGTCACAAGTACATCGAACTGCTTCGGATCGTATACCAGCTGCATCGCCGCATTGTCGACGTAGAAGTTTTCGAGAGTGACCTGCGGATATTTCTCTGCCACGCGCGCCACCGTCTTTCTCCAAAGCCGCGAGCTCTCCAGCACGTTCGCCTTATCAACGCTGGTGACCTTTTTGTTTCTTTTCATCGCCATCTGGAAAGCAATCTCCGCGATGCGTTCCACTTCTTTTTCGGCGTACTGCTCCACGTCGTAAGCTGCCAGCCCCATATCCGCTGTTTCTTTCGTGCCGCGTTCGCCGAAGTAAATGCCGCCGGTCAATTCTCTGACCACCAGCAGATCCAGACCGCCCGCCACCTTCTCCGGTTTGAGCGGACAAGCGTCCTTGAGCGCATCGAACATGATGGCAGGTCTGAGATTCGCAAACAGACCGAGTTCCTTGCGAAGTCCCAGGAGCGCCCGTTCCGGCCGCTCTGCACCCGGCAGGCTGTCCCACTTCGGTCCGCCGACCGCGCCGAGCAGCACTGCATCGCTCTCCTTCGCCTTCTGTACGGTTTCCTCCGGCAGACATTGTCCGCAGGCGTCGATGGCATCACCGCCCGCCTTTAAGTAAGTATATTGGAAGCTGTGTCCGTATCTTGTGCCGACGGCCTGCAGCACCTTGACTGCTTCGTCGATGACCTCCGGACCGATACCGTCCCCTTTGATAACTGCGATATGATATTTCATATGATCACTCCCGCGCGCGGCGATTTGCCGGTTCCCTGTTTACCGTCTGCCGCGTGCCCTCTCCTTTCTCTGTCAGTTGATTCGTGTCGGCGTGCCCCGTCAGTCCAAGGTACCCGCCTATCCTGCCTTTTACATCAGCACACTGATGAGCTGCGGCGTATAGCCCGCCTCTGTCAGTGCCCTGCAGATTTCGTCTTTATGCTCCGTACCGAAAGCCTCGATGGTGATCTTCAGTTCCACCGCTGCGGTACGATTGGTGGTCACGAACTGGTTGTGTTCCAGCTTGATGACATTGCCGTTCTGCGCCGCGATGATGGAAGCGACTCTGACCAGCTCGCCCGGCTTGTCCGGCAGCAGTACCGATACCGTAAAGATCCGGTTCCGCTTGATGAGTCCGAGCTGCACGACCGAGGACATGGTGATAATGTCCATATTGCCGCCGCTGAGCACCGAAACGATTTTTTTGCCCGTCACGCCCAGATGCTTGAGCGCCGCCACTGTCAAGAGTCCCGAATTTTCTACGATCAGCTTGTGGTTCTCCACGATATCGAGGAAAGCAACAATCAGCTCGTCGTCCTCGACCGTAATCACATCGTCCAGCCCCTTTTGCAGATACGGGAAAATCTCCTTTCCCGGGGTTTTGACCGCCGTACCGTCCGCGATCGTCGACACGCTCGGGAGTGTCACAGGCTTGCCTGCCGCAAGAGATGCCTGTAGGCAGTTCGCACCCGCCGGCTCGACGCCGATGACTTTGATCTTCGGGTTCAAGAGCTTCGCCAAGGTGCTCACACCCGCTGCCAGACCGCCGCCGCCCACCGGTACGAGAATATAGTCCACCGTCGGCAGTTCTTTGATGATCTCCATGGCGATGGTGCCCTGTCCGGTCGCGACCGCCGGATCGTCGAACGGGTGAATGAAGGTATAGCCATGCTCCGCCGCGAGCTTGGCCGCATGCGCCGCAGCCTCGTCGTATACATTGCCGTAAAGGACGACCTCCGCGCCGTAGCTTTTAGTCCGGTCCACCTTCATCAGCGGCGTGGTCGTCGGCATCACGATGACTGCCTTACAGCCGTATACCTTCGCCGCATAAGCAACGCCCTGTGCGTGATTTCCGGCAGAGGCGGTGACCAGACCCTTGGCACGTTCCTCTTCCGTCAGCGTACTGATCTTGTAATACGCGCCCCGGAGCTTATATGCCCCCGTCTTCTGCAGATTCTCCGGTTTCAGGTAGACCTTGTTTCCGGTCTGCTCGCTGAGGTAATCACTGTATATCAGTTCTGTTTTGATCGCCGCTTTCTGCACCTGCTCTACGGCCTCTTCAAAGTCTTTGAGTGTCAGCATGCTTGTTTCTCCCGTTCTGTATTCTCTATGATTCTTTATGTTTTCCGGGTTTCTCTGAGATTTCTCCGATTCTCCCGGTTCTTTTCCTGCCTATTTCAGCGAGTGCAGCAGTCCGCCCTGCTTGATAATATTGTCGATAAAAGCCGGAAACGGCATCGCCTTGTACTGCTTGTGCTTCGTGATGTCGGTAATGATGCCTGTCTCGAAGTCCACGCTGACCTCGTCGCCCGCCTCGATCTCCTCGGCAGCCTCCGGGCATTCCATAATCGCCAGTCCGATATTGATGGCATTGCGGTAAAAGATCCTTGCAAAGGATTTCGCGATCACGCAGGAGATTCCGCACTCCTTAATCGCGATCGGCGCGTGCTCTCTGGAGGACCCGCAGCCGAAGTTCAGCCCGCCTACCATGATGTCCCCCGCCTGCGCATTCTTGTAAAACTCCGCATCGATCGGCTCCATGCAGTGCGCTGCAAGCTCCTTGCTGTCCGCCGTATTCAGATAACGCGCCGGAATGATGATGTCTGTATCGATATTGTCTCCGTACTTAAAAACATGTCCCTGTGCTTTCATTTACATGACCTCCTTCGGATCGCTGATCCTGCCTGTGATCGCGGATGCTGCGGCAACCGCCGGGTTTGCCAGATAGACCTCTGAGAGGTTGTGCCCCATTCTGCCGATAAAGTTGCGGTTCGTTGTCGCCACACAGCGTTCATGCTCTGCCAGAATGCCCATGTAACCGCCCAGACAAGGTCCGCAGGTCGGCGTGGAAACCGCACAGCCCGCATCGATGAAAATATCCAGATAGCCCTGCTTGATACATTCCTTGTAAATGCTCTGCGTTGCCGGGATCACAATACATCTGACATCTCTGGCGACCTTTTTGCCCTTGAGGATCTGCGCTGCCGTCCGCATGTCCTCGAGTCTGCCGTTCGTGCAGGAACCGATGACCACCTGGTCGATCTTGATGTTCCCCACCTTGTCGATGGTCTTCGTGTTTTCCGGCAGATGCGGGAAGGCTACCGTCGGTTTGAGCTGTGAAAGATCGATGGTGATCGTCCGTTCATATACCGCGTCCTCGTCCGCCTCAAAGATCTGATAGGCCCGATTCACACGACCGTACATATAGTTTTTCGTAATTTCGTCCACCGGGAAAATACCGTTTTTCGCACCGGCTTCGATCGCCATATTGGAGATGCAGAGCCGATCATCCATGGAAAGGGATTTCACGCCCTCGCCAGCAAATTCCAGCGACTGGTACAGCGCGCCGTCCACGCCGATCTCACCGATCAGGTGCAGGATCACATCCTTGCCCGATACATATTTCTGCAGTTCGCCTTTGAGCTCCACTTTCATCGCGGACGGTACCTTGAACCACGCCTTGCCTGTTGCCATGCCTGCCGCCATATCGGTGCTACCGACCCCGGTCGAGAACGCGCCAAGCGCGCCGTAGGTACAGGTGTGGGAATCTGCACCGATGATGCAGTCACCGGCTGCGACCAGTCCAAGCTCCGGGAGCAGCGCATGTTCGATGCCGACATTGCCGACATCGAAGAAATTGTCGATGTCGAACTTCCGCGCGAAGGTTCGCGTCTGCTTGCACTGCTGTGCGGCCTTGATGTCCTTGTTCGGTGTGAAGTGGTCCATGACCAGCGAAATTTTCGATTTATCAAAGACTTCCTCAAATCCGGCCTTTTCAAATTCATTGATCGCTACCGGGGAAGTGATGTCATTGCCCAGAACCATGTCCAGCTTCGCTTCGATGAGCTGTCCGGGTTTGACCTCGTCCAGCCCCGCATGGGCTGCCAGAATTTTTTGTGTCATTGTCATACTCATATCTCTACCTCTTTATATCCTTGTATATCCATGATTTATATCCATTGCGCTATCAACCGGATCAGCTTTTTGCCTGTTTCCTCTGCGCAGTCGTGTGGGCTGTCTACTCAGCCGTATGTTCTCCGGCAGCCGCAAAGCCCCGGTTGACCGCTGACAGCAAGGCGTTGATGGACGCGTAGATGATATCGTTATGCATACCGACGCCCCAATACGTCCTGCCGTTTTTATCTGACATCGCGACGTAAGCCGCCGCTCTGGAGTCGGATTCCGGATCCATCGCATGTTCCTCGTAGGTCACGAAATCGCAGTCTATTTTGTACGGTCCCTGGCGCAAAGCGTTCATGACCGCGTCCAGACGACCGTTGCCTTTGCCCTGCAGCGTATATTCTTTGCCATCGATCACGGTGATCAGATCGGCCTCCATACCGTTGTCTCCCAGAGACGCCGCATGTGGCAGCTTCTTGAAGGAAGCATCCAGCAGCTTGAAACGATCGGCGCGATTGATATATTCTTTGGTGAAAATATCCAGAACCACAGACGGTGTCAATTCCTGATGGGTCACATCGGCAACGTGTTTCATCAGATAGCCGATTTCCTCTCGCATCGCGTTCGGGATCCGGTAGCCGTAATTGGTTTCCAGGATATATGCGACGCCGCCCTTGCCGGACTGGCTGTTGATGCGGATCACGTCCGCCTCATATTCGCGGTTGATGTCGTGCGGATCGATCGGAATATACGGTACATTCCATTTGTCCGGTTCGTGTTCGTCCCGGTAATGCATGCCCTTGGCGATGGCATCCTGATGGGAACCGGAAAAGGCTGCGAATACCAGCTTGCCGCCATACGGCTGTCTCGGCGGGACTTTCATGTCTGTAAACTTTTCGTACATTTCCACGATGTGCGGCAGATCCGAAAAATCCAGCTCCGGGTCCACGCCGTGGGAGTACAGGTTCATCGCTACCGTTACGACATCTGCATTACCGGTTCGCTCTCCGTTTCCGAACAGCGTGCCCTCGATGCGGTCCGCGCCTGCCAGCAGACCCAGCTCGCAGTCCGCGACGCCGGTGCCTCTGTCGTTATGCGGGTGCAGGGAGACTAAGACGTTTTCCCGGTCAGCAAGATGCTTGCTCATGTATTCGATCTGGGAAGCGTAGACATGCGGCATGGACATGGATACTGTCGCCGGCAGGTTGATGATGACCTTGCGCTCTGCCCTCGGCTTCCAGACCCCGATCACCGCGTTGCATACTTCCAGCGCATAGTCGATCTCGGTTCCGGTAAAGCTCTCCGGGGAGTATTCGAGCATGAAATGCGTTTCCGGCATGTCTTGTGCATAGCGATCGATCAGCTCTGCACCGAAGACCGCGATCTGCTTGATTTCTTCCTTGCTTTTTTTGAACACCTGCGTGCGCTGGGCCACCGAGGTGGAGTTGTAAAGATGTACGATAACATGCTTGGCGCCCTTGATTGCCTCAAAGGTCTTTTTGATGATGTGCTCTCTGGACTGGGTCAGCACCTGGATCGTCACATCATCGGGGATTAAATTGTCATCGATCAGTTTGCGGAGAAACTCATACTCGGTTTCGGACGCAGCGGGGAATCCCACTTCGATCTCCTTAAAACCAATATCGCATAGCAGTCGAAAGAACTCCAGCTTTTCGTCTAGGCTCATCGGAACAACCAGCGCCTGGTTGCCGTCTCTGAGGTCTACACTGCACCAGATCGGTGCTTTGTCTGCGTGGTCTTTTTTGACCCATTCGATGGATGCTTCCGGTGGCATGAAATACCCGATGCTGTACTTCGTGTGATTTTTCATGCCGACTGCTTTGCGATTTGTTTCTGTCGTCATTTTGTCTGTGTCCTTTCTTTGCATTTGACCTACCAGCGGTTTCGCTTCCTCGCTTCGCTCGGGCAAAACCGGGTTAGGTCAATAAAAAACCTTGCGTCTACCCGAACGATAGAGGCAAGGTTCATTACATACAATCAGTCTTATCCTTACTCGGTTTCCGGCAGAATATCAGTTTCAAATTGTTTTGATTTGATAATAATGACGAGGACGAGTAGGATAATCATGTTCATCATGGCTGATATTCTTCCTTTCTGTAAAGTAGTTAAAAACTCTATGTGTCTATCTTACTGCGCTTCACAGAAAAAGTCAATACCGTTTTTTGTTTTTTTGAACAAACTTTTTGTTCCTTTTATCATTTTTCAAACAATTCTTCTTTCTTGTATCTCCTATTTCTCTTTCAAGAACCTCAGCATCTATTCAGTCTTCTTTTCCTGTCTCAGTTAAAGCTTCCTTGTCTGCTAGAGAAATGCAGCCTAATATCGAATCAACCCTTCTTCCGC
>UQMQ01000039.1 GCA_900542245.1 uncultured Eubacteriales bacterium | reverse complement strand
ACATAAAACAGACATTCGGGACGAGGAAATGACAAATTTCTCGTCCTTTTATCGTTATACTGTTCTTATCAGTTCAAAAAGGGGGAAATCGTGTAAGCAGCTATACGATGGGGAAGATATGCAAAGACAAAATATGAAAAAACAGAGATGGAAAAGGCTTTTTCTTGTTTTTTTGATTTTAACCATGCAGATCATGCTCGTTTCCGGTACAGATCAGGACGCGCTGATTCGCAATTTGGTCGAGGAAAGGATTGAAATCATGGATGCGTTTTTTAACGGGAGTATGACGGAAAAGGACGCGGCGGCTGCCTTGTGCAGGGTGGAGAGCGGCCGCCTGCTGCAGGAGGATCTGCAGGCATTTCACGATTATTTTCAGACAGATCTTGATGAAATCATGGATTACCGCGTGACGGTCCCGAAGGTGACATACCGGGATGAGGAGGTAATCACTGCACTAGTCTGCGTAGACTGGAAGACCGCAGGGCTCCCGACAGAGGAGGCATTGCATCCGGTGCAGGAATTTTCGGCATATTACAGCGTCATCATCGAAAAAGTTGAAAATTCCTATAAATTAGTCCAGTTTTTTTAGATTCTATGTTTCGTTTCATGCTTTTTTTGGTATAATAGTTCTGTTAATCATCCTTACGGCATTGCCGCAAGGCAAATACGCATATGACATGGTCAGCGGGGCTGCCATGCAGAATATAAACGGTATGATACCAAAGGAGCAAATGTGATGAGAAACGTATACTTAGACTATTCAGCAACGACACCGGTCAAGGACGAAGTCTTAAAGGAAATGCTGCCTTATTTTACAGAAAAATTCGGCAATCCGTCCAGCCTGTACGATACGGGGTTGGAAGCAAAGGCGGCCGTTGCGCATGCCAGAGAGCAGGTTGCAGCCTTGATCAACGCTGATCCGAAGGAGGTTTTCTTCACTGCGGGCGGCACAGAGGCAGACAACTGGGCTTTGTTCGGTGTCTGTGATCAGTTAAAAGCAAAAGGCAATCATATTATTACCACAAAAATTGAACATCATGCGATTTTGCATTCCTGTGCATTTCTCGAAAAGCAGGGGATTGATGTGACCTATGTCGGGATCGACAAGGACGGCAGAGTGAACCTCAAGGAATTGGAAGATGCCATTACAGATAAAACCATTCTGATCAGTGTGATGATGGTCAACAATGAGATCGGTACCGTACAGCCAATCAAGGAGATCGCGAAGATCGCCAAGGCACATAAGATCCTGTTTCACACGGATGCGGTGCAGGCGCTCGGCAACATACCGATCGATGTCAAGGATATGGGGATTGATCTGATGTCGCTTTCCTCACATAAGATTTACGGTCCGAAGGGCGAAGGCGCGCTGTTTATGCGCAAGGGCGTCAGAATCTCCAACTATCTGCACGGCGGCGCACAAGAGGCCAACCACAGAGCCGGTACGGAGAACCTGACCGGTATCGTCGGTTTCGGTAAGGCGGCAGAGCTCGCTCGTCTGCATTTTGACGAGCATGTGGCACACTGCAGCAGCCTCAGAAACTATTTCGTTGACAGAGTGCTCAAGGAGATCCCGGATACTGAATTAAACGGCACGATGGACGGCAGACATCCGGGCAACGCGAACATCACGTTCAAGTTCATTGAAGGAGAATCCATTCTCCTCCTCTTGAATCAATGCGGCATCAGTGTTTCCACCGGCTCGGCATGTTCCTCCACCTCTTTGGAGCCATCGCATGTTCTGGTCGCACTTGGCGTTCCGGTCGAGATGATTCACGGAACAGTCAGATTCTCGATTGGTGATTTCACGACCAAGGAAGACATTGATTATGTCGTTGAAAATCTCAAAACAATTGTCGAAAAATTAAGAGCATTGTCTCCAATCAATGCACAGAAAGGTTGGTAAAAACTATGGCTTTATATAACGATACAGTAATGGAACATTTCTTGAATCCAAAGAACGTCGGTGAGATGGAAGACGCTGACGGTACAGGCATCTACGGCAGCCCGGTCTGCGGCGACATGATGCAGATTCAGATCAAGGTAGACGATAACGATGTGATTACGGATGCCAAGTTTAAGACCTTCGGCTGCGGTTCTGCGATCGCATCCTCCAGCATGGCTACTTCTATGATCATCGGCAAGAAAATCGAAGATGCACTGGAAATCACAAATAAAATGATCATCGATGAGCTCGGCGGACTGCCTCCGGTCAAAGTCCACTGTTCTGTTCTTGCGGACAAGGCCATCAAGAACGCGATTTATGACTATGCGATGAAGCATGGAAAAAAATACGCAGCATTAGAAGGGTATGACCCGAATGCAGATGAGGATGATGAGGAACATGGAGCTGCAGAAGAATAAAGTATTATTGGGGTTAAGCGGCGGGGTCGACAGTGCCACCGCTGCTTTATTATTAAAGGAAAAAGGCTTTGACGTGACCGGGTTTTATTTCGATGTCAAGGGCCAAAATGAACAGGGCAGAGCAGAGGCGGAAGCAGTAGCAAAGCAGCTCGATATTCCTTTGATCTATGAGGACGTTTCGTCAGATTTTCGCGGCATCGTCATAGAGAACTTCATAACGGAATACCTGCATGGACGGACACCGAATCCTTGTGTCCTGTGCAATCCGAATATCAAGTTTCAGCGCCTGATTCATCATGCCGACGAGATCGGGGCCTATTATATCGCGACCGGGCATTACTGCCGGATCCTGCATGATGAAACAAATCATGCCTATTATATCCGCCGCGCGGCCAACGACAAAAAAGACCAGTCCTATATGCTGTATCGTCTGGGTCAGGAGGTACTCAGCCGCTTGATTTTCCCACTCGGAGAGTTTCTTTCCAAAGAGGATACGCGGGAGCTCGCCAGAGAACGTCACCTGCGCAACGCGGACAAAAAAGACAGTCAGGAGATCTGCTTTATTGACCAGACCGATAACTATGTTGACTATATCACAACTGCAGGCTATACTTCCGCGCCCGGCAATTTTGTGGATCGGGACGGCAATGTGCTCGGCACGCACAGCGGCATCCTGCATTATACGATTGGTCAGCGTAAAGGTCTCGGCATCGCGCTCGGAAAACCCGCGTTTGTGACGGAGATTCGCGCCGCGCAGAACGAGATCGTGCTTGGTGACAATGAAGATCTCTTCGCTTGTGAGGTTACGTCCGCAGACAATGTTTTCGCGGATCGTAATCCGGCTGCGTATGACGGCAAAGAAGTTTTGGCAAAAGTACGCTATTCCGCACCCCCTTCTAAAGCAGTGTTGCATATCGAAGGTGATAAAATCAAAACGGTTTTTGAAAAGCCGCAGCGTGCGATGACGCCGGGACAGTCGGTCGTTTTTTACGATGCGGAAAAGCTGCTCGGCGGCGGCTTCATCGTGTGAAAGGATTACCAGCATAAAAAATGCGTCTCCTCAAATAATAAGAATCGAGGGGAGAGTGATGAGAGATGAATAAAGCTGCAGGCGCAGTGGTTATGGCAGCCGTCGGTACGGCGGCGGTGATGGCGTACGCGTCTATGAAACCGCATGCCAAGAATCAGCTGAAAAAGGAGTTTCGTGATACTTTCCAACATATGGATGATGTCAAGGAGGAGCTTTGTCATGTACGCGATGATATGACGGGCATGGCGAAAACACTGAAAAATCAAATGTAGGAAAGCACAAAAGAATCTGAGAAATTAAGCAAAAATGAGCAAAAGTCTATGGTTTATCATAGACTTTTTGTTCAATTTATGGTATGATTTCAGTATTATTGTTTGATAATTCTTACATTTTACATAGCAATTCAGGAGGACCCTATATTATGGAAAGATTAGGATTAAACGAAATCAGAATACGATTTTTAGACTTCTACGCGTCGAAGGATCATTATGTCGGTAAATCAGCAAGCCTGATCCCGCAAAATGACAAATCCATACTCATCATCAACTCCGGCATGGCGCCGCTCAAAGCCTATTTTGCAGGCACAGAAACACCGCCGAAAAAGCGGATGTGTACCTGTCAGAAATGTATCCGTACCGGCGACATCGATAATGTCGGACATACCGCGCGTCACGGTACATTCTTTGAGATGCTCGGAAACTTCAGCTTCGGAGACTATTTCAAGAAAGAATCTCTGACTTGGGGCGTGGAATTTCTGACACAGCACTTGGGCTTCCCGCTGGAAAAGCTGTGGGCAACTGTTTATTTAGATGATGAGGAAGCCATCAATATCTGGAAATCGCTCGGCATGGATCCGGCACATATCGTACGTCTGGGCAAAGAGGACAACTTCTGGGAAATCGGTCTTGGACCATGCGGTCCGGACTCCGAGATTTTCTACGATAGAGGGGAAGCATTCGGCTGCGGCAAACCGGACTGCAGACCGGGATGTGATTGTGACCGCTTCCTGGAGATCTGGAATCACGTATTTACACAGTTCAGCAAGGAGGAGGATGGCTCTTATTCCAATCTGGCGCATCCAAATATTGATACCGGTATGGGTCTGGAACGCATGGCATGTGTCATGCAGGGCACAGATTCCATCTTCGATGTGGATACCATTAAATATATTCTCGACGGCGTTGTCGAAAAATCAGGTGTGACCTACCATGACGGAGAGAAAGCAACGGATGTGTCCATTCGTATCATCACCGACCATCTCAGAGCGTTGACCTTTATGATCGCAGACGGCATCATGCCATCCAATGAGGGCAGGGGCTATGTACTGCGCAGACTGCTGCGCAGAGCCGCGCGACATGGACGTATCCTCGGCATTCAGGGAAGCTTCCTGGTAGAACTGTCCAATCGTGTCATTGCGGTTTCGGGAGAGGCTTATCCGGAGTTGATAGAAAAGAAAGACTATATCCAGAAGATCATCCAGGTCGAAGAAGATAATTTCGCAGCGACCATCGACAAGGGCGAAGAGATCATTGCGGGTTATATTGACGAACTGAAACAGGCAGGTCAAACGGTGCTTGACGGTGCGCGTGCGTTCAAACTTTACGACACTTTCGGTTTCCCGTTGGAGCTGACGGAGGAAATTTTAGCCGAAAACGGTTTCACTGCCGACAAGGACGGTTTTCAAAAGCATATGCAGGCACAAAAAGAGCTTGCCCGCAAAAACAGAAAATCCAATGAGGACGAGGGGTGGGACAAACAGGAGCTGGAACTGGACGTTGCTAAAACTGTATTTACCGGCTATGACCGATTACTGGATACCGGCAAGGTGTTAGCTATCATTGTTGACGGCAAATCGTCAGAGTCCATCGGCGAAGGCCAAAAAGGTCTGGTGATCACCGATCAAACCCCATTCTACGCGGAGGGCGGCGGACAAGTTTGCGATAAAGGTTTTATGTCTACTGCAACAGAAGCAGGCGATGATAAAATCTTTGATGCAGAAGTCATCAAGGTTGAAAAGAAGGATGGTATCTTCTATCATACCATTCAAGTGTTAGCCAACGAGATCCATGTGGGTGACGAAGTGCTTTTGGCAGTCGATCCGGAAAAGAGATATGCGTCAGCCAGAAATCATACCGCGACCCATCTGCTGCAAAAGGCGCTCAGAGAAGTGGTCGGCAGTCATGTAGAACAGGCAGGCTCGATGGTCAACGAAAATGTGCTGCGCTTTGACTTTTCCCACTTTGAGGCAGTGTCCGCGGCGCAGCTGGAGGAAGTGGAAAGACTGGTCAATGAAGCCATCAATAACTTCCTGCCGGTCAATACCGCAGAAATGACGATGGAAGAAGCACAAAAGACCGGCGCGATGGCGCTCTTTGGTGAAAAATACGGCGCGACAGTCAGAGTTGTCAATGCCGGAGACTGGTCCATCGAGCTCTGCGGTGGTACGCATGTCAAGAATACCGGTGAGATCGGCGCTTTCAAAATTGTATCCGAGGGCGGCGTTGCTTCCGGCGTCAGAAGAATCGAGGCGGTAACCGGAGCCGGTGTCTTACAGACTGCAAAACAGGCAGAGGCGTTGACAGCGCAGGTCTGCGAAACCTTAAAATGCAATAAGACCGTTCTGGTCGATAAGGCAAGATCCATGGCAGAGGAGCTTAAGGCGCTCAAAAAGGAACTGGAAGAACTGAAAAAAGCTGCAATGGGCGGTGAAGTCGACGCTATGGTCGCAAACGCAAAAGAAATCAACGGTGTGAAACTGATTACCAAAGAATTCACCGATTGCCAGGCTGCAGACCTCAGAAACCTTTCCGATGATATAAAAGCCGCGCACAAGGGCATTGTGATGGTATTTGCAAGTGTAAACGGTCCGAAGGTCACATTCCTGGTATCCGTCACAGACGATCTGTTGGAGAAAGGGTATCATGCAGGCAATATGATCAAACAGATTGCGGCAGCCTGCGGTGGTGGAGGCGGCGGCAAGGCCGACATGGCACAGGCCGGAGCGAAAGATGCGTCGAAAATTAAAGAAGCATTTGAGGTTGCAGAAGCTCTGATAAAATGATAGAATAGTTCTATCAGAGAAAATGTTTCGGTAAAAGGAGGAAATACGGAGATGGATAAAAATACGATTATGTTTGATGCGTTCAAAACGCAAAAAACGAACAAGCAGATTCTGGAAGAGGTTTACTGCGCGCTGCAGGATAAGGACTATAATCCGATCGATCAGCTCGTAGGATATTTGATTTCCGGGGATCCCTCCTATATCACCAGTTATCACAATGCGAGAACTCTGATCAAGGGCGTGGATCGCGATGAACTGATTGCAGAAATGCTGCGAGCCTATATCGATGTCAAATGAGTTTGAGAAGCGGACGTTTGGTCCGCTTCTTTCGTGTGCTGTGACAGTTTTTTAACATGTAGGGATCGAAGCGCCCAGAACATCAAAGCAAAGGAGAAAATACATGAGAAAAATGGCACTGGATGTCGGAGATAAGACCGTTGGCATTGCGGTATCCGATCCGCTGAACATGACCGCGCAAGGGATCATGACTTTGGAACGCGTCGGTATCCGCAAGGACACCGGCAAGATTTTGGACATGGTCAAGGAATATGATTGCGATACGATCGTCATCGGCTTAAATAAAAATCTGGATGGCTCCGATAGTGTGCAGACAGAAAAGGTTTACGAGTTTCGGACCATGCTTGAGAATAAGATGCGTTCAACAGGTATGAAGGGGATCGAAGTTGTCTGGCAGGATGAACGGTTTACAACTGTCATTGCCGAAAGGGTGCTGATTGAGGCCGACGTGCGACGCAAGGATCGGAAAAAGGTGATCGATAAGCAGGCGGCGGTTGTCATTTTGCAAAGTTATCTGGACAGCCTCAGATAAAAGGACAAACGTGCACATAACGAAATACAGATTTCTATGTGCACATGGCGCTCATCTGTGAGCGCTGCTCCGCAAGGTGCTTCTGTCGTGATTCCGGAAATATTGCATGCCGATATTTCCTACATAAAATAACAGGAGATAAAGCAAAGATGAAAGAATTTTTAACCAGAAAAGATATTGTAATTTCCGTCAAGCGTTACGGCATTGATGCACTTGGCGCTATGGCACAGGGATTGTTCTGCAGCCTATTGATCGGTACGATCATCAATACGTTGGGAACACAGCTTAACATCGGTGTGCTGACCATGACGGTTGCGACGATCAATGATATCCCATACACTGTCGGTGGACTCGCTTCCGCGATGAGCGGACCGGCGATGGCAGTCGCCATCGGCTATGCACTGCATTGTCCGCCGCTCGTGCTGTTCTCTCTGATCAGCGTCGGCTTTGCATCCAATGCGCTTGGCGGCGCAGGCGGCCCTTTGGCAGTACTCTTTGTGGCAATTTTTGCGGCAGAGATCGGCAAGGCTGTTTCCAAGGAAACGAAAATCGATATTTTGGTGACCCCGCTTGTGACGATTGGTGTCGGCGTTGCGCTCTCTGCGTGGTGGGCGCCTGCACTTGGAGCCGCTGCGATGAAGGTCGGCAGCCTGATCATGTGGGCGACAGATCTGCAGCCGTTCCTGATGGGCATTTTAGTATCGGTGCTCGTAGGCGTCGCACTGACCTTACCGATCTCGTCGGCGGCAATCTGCGCGGCGCTGCAGCTGACAGGACTGGCCGGCGGCGCTGCTGTAGCGGGCTGCTGCGCGCAGATGGTTGGCTTTGCAGTCATGTCCTTTAAAGAAAACCGCTGGGGCGGCCTGATTTCGCAAGGGCTGGGCACTTCGATGCTGCAGATGGGCAATATCGTCAAAAACCCGCGCATCTGGATCGCACCGACGCTGACATCTGCCATCACCGGACCGCTCGCGACCTGTGTTTTCCGGATGCAAATGAACGGACCGGCGATCTCTTCCGGCATGGGTACCTGCGGCATGGTAGGTCCGATCGGTGTTTATACCGGATGGGTAAACGATGTTGCCGCCGGAGTGAAAGTCGGCATCACTTCCATGGACTGGATCGGACTAGCATTGATTGCTGTCATTCTTCCAGCGGTTATTTGTCCGCTGATCAATATCTGCCTGCGCAAGGCAGGTTGGGTCAAAGACGGAGATCTGAAGCTGGCAGAGTAGGGAATGATATAGAAGACAAAAGTGCGCATAACGAAATCAGAGATTTCTATGCGCACATGGCGCTCACCTATGAGCGCCACTTCGCAAGGTACTTTTGTCGTTATTCCGGAAATATCGCATAGCGATATTTCCTACATAATAAGAATAAAACGCGAGACTTTGCCAAGTGCATTGCTCGCGTTTTATTTTTGAAAAGATCACTTGTATCGTATTTTATATTATATGATATTGTCCTCGCGTATGATATCATCCTCACGAGATTGCCTCTTGACTGTCCGGAAGGCTGCCATGTCTACAATCACAACAAATACGAGGAATACATAGGTGAGCCAGTCGTCCGGCATCATCAGACAGAAATCATAGAAACCATGAAGGAGTACCGGTACAATAAACGCAAGTCGTTTGGAACGTCTGGCCTTACCACGGTATCCATTGGTTTCGAAGAATTTTGCGCGGGAGTAGAAGAGGCCCATGAAGATCGCAAAGGTGCAGTGTCCCGGAATGGCAAGCAGACCTCTGGAGATTACAACGCCGAAACCGTAATTGATAACATAAAGAATGTTCTCTAAACCTGCAAATCCCAGTCCGATGAACACGGCATACACAATGCCGTCGAAGGTGTAGTTGAAGTCCGGATTCTTCCAGGTTTTGCGTTTCAGAAAGAAGAACTTGGAGCCTTCTTCTGCAATGGCAATGATGCCAAAACACATAATGATGTTATAGGCTACCGCATCCTGTATCTCACAGGCATCCAGTAAAGCGCCAAAAACATCTTCTAAAATGCTTGCAGGCACACAGGACAACATGCCGTAACCAAAAAGTGCAAGTAAAAGACCAAAAGGTTCTTTTTCGACCGTATCCTGATTATAAACATAAAGCATCAAAATCATTGCGGGAAGTAATGCTGCAGCTAAAATAATATCCATAAATGCGAAATCTCCTTAAATATTTTCATGTCCATTTTATATGAACATTATAAACGAATATGACCGAAAATGTAAAGGGGAACAAAGAAAAACTTGAATGAAAGTATATAAGGGGTAAACGCGCGTGCACAATAGCACAGACGAAAGAAATTTTTTATCTACATCAAACTATTCCTTAAATCATAATTTTGGGAATAGTTATAATTAAGACAGGTGCTTTTGTCGTGGTTCCGGAAACATCCGCAAGCGATATTTCCTACATGAACAAAACAAGCGACCAGGAACTGATTCATGTCTTTCGTCTCCTTGGTCGCTCTGTGTAACTATTTTTAGTACAGTATTTGGACTGCACCTGCATCAACTACCGATTAAAAAATCTAAAATATCTATGCCTGTGGAATTCATCTGTTTATATAATTCCGTATAACCGCATGCTGTACAGGATACTGTTACGAACTTTTTATTTTGTATATCAAAAAGCTTTGCAAAGTTTCCGCCTGTCGCCTGCAGCTGATCCGCTTCGTAACTTCGATTTCCACATTTCGGACAAATATACTGTTGCTTATCCATATCCTCATAACCTCCTTTTTTTATCTTCAGCATACCACATTCGTGTCCTGTTTGCAAGCAAATACCGAGAAACAGTCTGCTGTGCTGCAGATGCCAAAAAAACGAGGCTCTATTTTGCGTTCTAAGCGATTTTTTGACGATCAGCGGTCCACAATACCTGACTGCATTAGATCTTTCAATTCTGTTTGCACTGTTTCTGAACGTCTCCGATCGCCAACGAATAAGCAGCTAATAGACCGGAACCTGTATCGTCATGCCGGCATATAACTGGTCGGCTCGAATGTCGTTCAGTTTGCAAAGCTGAAATACAGACTCGCGGATATCCATGTCTTCAGGCATATAGGTTTGTGCGATCGTCCACAAAGTATCGCCGTACACAACATCTACAGAACGATATTTCGTCATGGTCAGACTGTCTGCGGTATTGAGACCGAAAGCAAAATTGAATGCAGTCGTCATGATGATCATGATGCAAACGACAAATAAAGTAAATCTGAATCTGTTCGCAATTCTGTAACTTCTTTTCATTAGGTCCACACCCCTCTCGAAACATTTGTTCTTTTCTATAATGTATCAGAATAAATGTTCTTTGTCAAGAGGGTTTGAGAACAAATGTTCATGTTTTCAAAAAGGTTTACAGAATATAGTCCGCATCTATGGTTTCGTCATATTTTCGTTGAATTTCGTCTTTGGACTCTATCAGACATTCCAACAGAAGTGGTTGAAATGCGCCGCATTCCCCTCTCTGCAGCATGTCAAACGCCTCTGCCTGCGACAGGCTTTCCTTATAAGCGCGTTTGCTGACCAGCGCATCATAGGCATCGGCCAGAGCGACAACCTGCGCAGCAATCGGAATATCCTCCCCTTTCAGCCCATCCGGATAACCGTTTCCGTCATAGCGTTCGTGATGCCAACGGCAGATCTGCTCGCTGAGCTTGACCAAAGGCTCGTCCTTATAGCGATAGACGCTTTTGAGCATTTCTTCTCCAAGCAAAGTATGCCGCTTCACGATCTCAAACTCCTCAGCAGACAGTTTGCCCGGTTTATTGATGACTTCAGAAGGAATCGCGATCTTGCCGATGTCGTGCAGTGAGGAGGCGATGGCAATTTGGTTCATCTCATCACGTGTCAGATGATAGCGATCTGTTTTGGTAACAAGTTTTTTGAGCAGTATTTCGGTCAGGACATTGATGCGAAGAATATGCAGACGGCTTTCCCCGTTGTGGAATTCCACGATATGACTGAGAATGACCGCCATCATTTTCTGATCGCGATCTTTTTCGTAGATCTGTTTGGAAACCATGGCAAAAAGCGCCTGCTGCTTCGCGTTTGTTTTGATCGTGCTCAAGACGCGATGCAGAACGACTTTTGCGTGAAACGGCCGCAGAATATAATCGGAAATACCCATTTCAAAGGCCTCGGTGATATTGGCATCCGCAGCATCTTCGGAGATGACGATGACCGGAATATCCTCCGTCCAGTGCTTCGCTTTCATTTCAGACAGGACGCCGAGACCATCCAGCACAGGCATGATCATATCCAGAAGGATCAGAGAAATGCCTGTTCCGTGCGCATGCAGGAGCTGCAGGGCTTCCTCTCCGTTTGCGGCTTCGAGAATTTGAAAATGCGGCTGCAGGATCTCTGTCAGTATTTCGCGGTTCAGCGGTGCGTCGTCAACGATCAGGACTTTCGGTTTGGCCTTGTGCTTCGGTCCATCCAGAAAATCCTCGGCTGCGATGAACTTTGGAGCATCCTTTGCGTCAAGGCTCTTTTTGCCGTTCTTGGCGTAGTACATCAGACAATCTGCGCGTTCCACAGCCTCTTCCAGCGTTTCGTCCTTGCAGATGACGCCGCCGATACTGATGGAAATGCGCAGCTGCGGATAATCCGGGACCCTCACTTCGTTGAAATGCTTGCGGATATGCGCGAGTTTACCGGATAAAAAATCCGGGTCCGTATTCGCGGTCAAAAGTAAAAATTCATCTCCGCCGAATCGGATTAGACGATCACGCGGATCCAGCACACGCTTGATTTCATTAGCAACTGTTTTTAGTACCAGATCACCGACCGCATGACCGAATTGGTCGTTATAGTACTTAAACCGGTCAATATCCATCATGGCCACACCGACCGGCTCGCGCGACAACCTGACTTTATCTTCATAGTACCGCCGATTGTAAATACCGGTCAGCGCATCTGTATAAAGCAGGTTCTCGAAATTAAAGAGCTTCTCGATAAAACGATTGCGCCCGGCATCATCGATAAACGGGTCGTTCTGCAGATGTTTGACGTATTCGATGACCGCCGGCTCTCCGTCAATGGTCAGAGACTGCGCGATGACATAATAGACGTCGTTATCTTTAAATTCAAACTTGCTGATCTCGCGGTTTTCCTGAAATGCCCGCAAAGAAATGCAGTTTTTGCAATGTTCGTTTCTGTTCCAAACGGAAAAGCAAGGGCAGCTTTGGTGCATTCCGGTCGGTTCGATACCATTTTTGATGTCCGTCATGCTCTGTGCGTCCAGAATGCGAACGACGGTGAACAATTCCTCAAATAATTCTGCTTTTTTTAACGCCTCCGCTCTGGTTAGGCTCATATTTTTCGTCATAGGATGCGTCCTTTCTATATCATACGACATACGTAAAATGAGATGCGTGTCCATGTATTTTTGCAGCGCTTTGATTACATGGCTGATATTTTCTCGTAGATTTTGTCAAGCCATGCGTTGATTTTTTTGCGAAAAATCAGGCAGAGACCGCAGGCGACAACGGCGAGCACTGCGACGACGGCAACACCGCTGTAGTTTTCGTTTTCCACCATCGTCCCCATCAAAAGACAGCCAATCATACCCGGCAGTCTGCCGACCGCCGACAAAAGCAGAAACGGTTTGAAGCGCATTTCAGAGGCTCCGGCGGCGTAACTGATCATGTCCTTGGGAAGCCCCGGGATCAGATAGAGAAAAAAGACAATCGTGTAGGCCTGTTTGGAATTGAGCCGCGCGATATAGTAGCTCATTTTCTCCTCTCCGAAAAAAATATGCAGGAAATCTCTTCCCAAAAGCTTTGCGAGCAGAAACGAAACGCCTGTTCCGATGACTGCACCGATCATTGCGTACAAAAGTGCTGCCCAGAAGCCGAACAGATAGCCCGCTGCCATTTGGAATACCTGACCCGGAATGACGCTGACGACGATCTGCACGACCTGAAAGACAATATAGATCAAAATCGACTGGCTTTTGTATTGATTCAAGAACGCGACGATCGATTCGATGTCCTTAAAGCCTTTCAGCCAGTCCAGCTTGAAGAAATACAGGTACAGTGGTACACCGATCACGATCAGCAGCAGGAGCGCGATCTTTACGGTAGAAAGGATCACCTTGCG
This sequence comes from uncultured Eubacteriales bacterium, assembly GCA_900542245.1. GTDB lineage: Bacteria > Bacillota > Clostridia > Peptostreptococcales > Anaerovoracaceae > CAG-238. Next base: position 3,864 of record UQMQ01000039.1, on the reverse strand, counting down.
GGCGTTTTGCTTTTTGCCGACTTTGAGATTCTCCGCGCCTGCGTTCAGGCTCTGTTTGGCCTGTGCCGCTTTTAGGTCAAGCTCTTGCTTCGCATGTTCGGCTTTTAGATTCAGTTCTTGTTTCTTTTCTTCAAGATTTTGCTTTTTTTGTTTTTTCTCTTTTCCTTTCTCACGCATCCGAGCGCCCCCTATCCTGCTTAGAATCGGTTTCCCCTTTTGTTTTTTTGATTCTTTCACTATTTTTTTGACATCCTCACAGCAGGTTTCCTATCCGGTAAATTAGAAGGACAGTAAGCCGTCCTTGCGCAAGGTGTCCGCTGCCTTGATTACCCCAAATTTGGCGTGCTCGTAGGTCAGCCCGCCTTGGAAGTAAGCAATATACGGCTCGCGCATCGGCGCGTCTGCCGAAAGCTCAATGGTAGAGCCCTGTACGAAGGCGCCGGCGGCCATGATGACCTGATCCTCATAGCCCGGCATGTCGCCCGGAACCGGAGAAACAAAACTGTCGATCGGTGCCGCCGCCTGAATGCCCTTACAAAAAGAAATCAACTTTTTCGCGTCACCGCATTTAACTGCCTGCACGATGTCTGAACGTAAATCCTCCGCTTTCGGAGATACTTCAAAACCGAGTAGTTCAAAGACCTTGCCGCAGAGAATCGCGCCCTTGACTGCCCCGTTGGTGACCTTCGGCGCGATAAACAAGCCTTGCAGCATGGTGCGAGTCTGTCCATAGGTCAAACCGCATTCGCCGCCGATGCCCGGACAGGTCATGCGGTACTGAATCTGATCGATCAGGTCCTGTCTTCCGGCAATATAAGCGCCGCTGAGTGCCAGTCCGCCGCCCGGATTCTTGATCAGAGAGGACGCCATGACATCCGCGCCGACATCCGTCGGTTCTTTGGTATCCAAAAACTCGCCGTAGGAGTTGTCCACCATCTTGACAATGCTTGGATTGACTGCTTGCACAGCTTCCATGAGTGCAGCGATTTCATCGATGGAAATCGCCTTACGCCAGGAATATCCGGTCGCACGCTGGGCGGTAACCATGCGCGTTTTATCCGTAATCGCTGCCTTGACTCCCTCGATATCGATCGAGCCATCCGGCAATAAATCCACCTGTTTAAAGGTAATGCCGTAGTCCTTGAGAGAACCGTTCCCCTTCTCATAGTTGGTGATGCCGATGACTGTCTGCAACGTGTCATAAGGATCTCCGGTCGCATAGATCAGCTCATCCCCCGGTCTTAAAATGCCAAGCAGCGTGGTTGCCAGCGCATGCGTACCGTTGACGAAGGTCGTCCGGACCAACGCAGCCTCCGCATGAAACACATCCGCGAAAACCTGCTCGATCGCGTCTCTGCCGGCGTCATCGTAGCCGTAACCGGTCGTCCAGCCAAAGTGCATGTCCCGAATCCGGTTCTTTTGGAACGCGGCAAGCACCTTGTACTGATTATACGCCATGATGTCATCCAGCGCCGCAAATTGCCCCGCAATCTGCTTCTCCGCCTCCGCGACCACATCCAGCACCTTCGCGTCTATGTGAAACGCATTCTGTAATAACTCCCTTGTTTTTGATTGATTCATTGTTAACTCCTATTTTATTATGTAGGAAATATCGCATAGCGATATTTCCGAAATAACGACAAAAGCACCTAAAGTCCCTGCTGCATCAGTCCCAGCTGCTGTGACATCAACGTAAAGCACAGACAAATACAATGCAAATGATTCCGCAGATGCTGTGAATCTGCTTGATGTCGTATGCAATTCATGCAGTATCTGCGCAAACATTTTTCCATCTGGACCTATTAAAACGCAGAGCGTAAGGAATAAGCCCATACGCGAACTTTTCGAGAAATAAGGACAGTTTCACGCGCAAGCAAGGCTGGAAAATGGTGCTTGGAAAAGTTCTGACAGCAGAGCTGGACAGAATTTTCCGCCCATTTTCGCCGCCGCGAGCAGATGAAACTGTTTATTTGGAGAAGTGAGCCGAGGGCTTATTCCTTACGCTCCTCTTCCCACTCCATATCCTTCACCAGGTCTCTTTTCACGTTGATCTTCTGTCTCGCGTAAAGCTGGGTGGTCGTGACCTGCTCGTGATCTAAGAGCGCGGCAACGTCAAAGATGGAATTGCCGCGTCCGATCAGGCTGGTCGCGGCGGTAGCGCGCAGTTTGTGCGGACTGTAGCCGGCGCGTTTGGTCGTGTGAAGCGCGATGGCGGTATATTTTTTGACCAGTTCCCGAATCTGCCGTTCCGTCATGCGTCTGCCCTGCAGTGACAAAAACAGCGCATCGCTGTCCTCGTCGCGGGAAATGCTGATCAGATCGCGCTCATTGTCGATATAATCGTGCAGCACCGCGGTTGCCGACTTGTTCAGCGGCATCACAGACTCCTTGCCGCGCTTACGGTAAATGATAAATTCTCCGCGGTGAAAATTGAACGAAGATATATTCAGCTGCTGCAGCTCCGAAAGCCGCAGCCCATAGGTCAGAAACAGGATTAAAATCGCTTTGTCCCGCTTTTTCGTTTTTTCCCAGTAAGCATGCTCGCGTTCGGTCAAACCGCTGCCCGCGGAAACCGCGTCCAGCATGAGCATCACCTCGTCATCCTGCAGCGCCTTGATCTCCCGCTCACCGGGACGCGGCACGCGGATCGGGTCGAAACCGTCGGTAATATTCTTATCCAGCAGACCATCGTGATACAGATATTTGAACAGCACCGATACCGAGGATTTTTTACGTGCCAGAGACTTGTTGGAGTTTTCGTAAACGTAGACGGTGTCTCCGGTATCGACTTTATATCTGCGGCAGTAATCCAAAAACAGATTGACATCGACCGCCTGTACCTCTTCCAAATCCGAAAGCTTGATTTTGTCCGGTGTTTTCGCCTGCGTCAGGTCTGTCTCTTCAATCAGATATTTGAAAAAAAACATGATATCGTGCAGATAAGCCAGCCTCGTCGCAGGCAGCACATTTCCCTTCAGATACGAGAAAAACCCGCGCAAAAATCGCGGTAGACCGTCCTCCAGCTTTTCGCATTCCAAATACATGTCGTTTTCCTTTTTGATTACATTGTCGGGTCGGTCACTTTTGTTGTGTATCCGTATTTCTCTTTCAGCCATAATAAAATGCTCCGTATCGCGTCCTCGTCATTTTGATATTCATCCAAATCGAACCAGGTCATATCCTCATAACGCCGAAACCAGGTCAGCTGCCGCTTGGCGAGATGCCGGCTGTTCTTTTTGATCAAGTCGATGGCCTCCTCTTCCGTATAGAGTCCGTCAAAATAGCCGATGATTTCCTTATATCCGATGCCTTTCATTGAGATGTCCTCCTCGGCAAGTCCCATCTCCAAAAGGTTTTCAACCTCCTTAAAAAGACCCTCGCGAACCATGATGTCCACTCTTTGATTGATTCTATCATACAAAACATCACGATTTCGTGTCAATCCGATTAAAATCGCGTCATAATCCTTACATTTTTGCCTGCACTGCTGAAAATCCGTGATTGGATTTCCGTTTGCTGCGCCCTCCAGCGCGCGAATCAGTTTTTTGGTGTTGTTTGGGTGGATGCGCGCCGCTGTTTTGGGGTCGATTGCTTCCAGTTTTTTGTGCAAATAAGCGCTTCCAAACAGTTCCGCTTCTTCTTCCAGGTTCTTGCGAAGCGCAGTGTCCTGCGGCGCGTTGCTGAAATCCATTTCGTAAAGCAGCGCGTTGAGGTAAAGCCCGGTGCCGCCGCTGATGACAGGCACTTTCCCACTTTGGAAAATCTCTTCGATCGCCTGTTTTGCAAGCGCTCGGTATTTCGCGACCGAGAAAGGCTCTCTTGGATCGATTTCATCGACCAGATAATGCTTCATCAGGATAGACG
>UQMQ01000038.1 GCA_900542245.1 uncultured Eubacteriales bacterium | reverse complement strand
AATGATTACTGGGTACGTTTCAACTGCCCAGAGTTTACCTCCCTCTGCCCTATCACAGGTCAGCCAGACTTTGCAGACCATAGATTCTTTACGGCATCAAACCATTTTGGTGTAGATAAATCGCAAGGTTTGCTGCAGTCCGACAGGCCCCATAATGTATTAGTAAGACCATAAATCGACCTGAATCTGCGGCTCCCTGCACAAAATTCCAATATGTATAAGGAGGAGTTAGGTATGAGTTTCGCTCAAGAGGAAAAATTAGCATCTCAGGACACTGTTGCGTTCGTGGCCTGTAACGGAACTGCTGCCGGACAGAAACGCTTCGCCGGATGCGCGTCCTGCAAGGAAGCGGTTGAGAGCGGTTTCGCCAGAGGCGAATGTAAGAGCGGCTGCGTCGGCGTTGGTTCCTGCATCGAAGTCTGTAAGCAGCATGCGATGAGCCTGGTCGACGGACGTATCGTCATCGACAAGGAAAAGTGCGACGGCTGCGGAGACTGCGCAAAAGAGGATGTCTGTCCGCAGGGGCTGATCCGCATGATTCCAAGAGATGCCACCAACTTTATTCCATGTTCTTCGACAGAAGAAGACGATGAAGTGGTCCGCAAAACTTGCGGATACGGCTGTATTGCCTGCGGAGAATGTGAAAGAGCCTGTCCGGAGGGCGCGGTATCAATTGTTGATAACCACGCCGTCATCGATTATGACAAGTGTGTCGGCTGCGTTGCCTGTGCGGTAAAATGTAAAAAGAAGATTATCGTCGACACGTTGCATGACCTGACTGCATTGAAATCTACCGTTGCGTTTGTACGTTGCTCCGGCGATGGTCGTATTGCGTTCCAGCTCAAGAACGCGGGCATCACGACCTGTCAGGAAGCGGCGAAGCTGGATCGCAAGTCCATGGGACTTTGCACGACCGGCTGTTTCGGTCAAGGCGCCTGCACAGCTGTCTGTCGTTACGATGCCATCAAGGTTGAAAACGGCATTGCCAAGGTCAATCCGGACAAGTGTGTCGGATGTAAGGACTGCACTTTTGCCTGTCCGCAGCACCTGATCACGATCGTGCCGTACAAGGGACAGAAGATGGTCGCCTGTTCCTCAACGGATGATAAAGAAACCAAAGCAAAGGTCTGCGGGACCGGATGCTCCGGCTGCTTCGACTGCGAAGCGAACTGCCCGAATCTGGCGATCTACGAGGACGGAACCCATTCCGCCATCGATCCGGAGCTTTGCGAAGACTGCCACGTATGTCAGTATGTATGTCCGAGAAACGTCATCAAGGAGCTGGAAGTACCGGAGTACATTTTCTTACAGCGCGAAGCGTTAGGCATGCAGGAAGGAGAATAGACATGAGAAAATTAAAAACGATGGACGGAAACGCCGCTACTGCTCATGTTGCATATGCTTTCTCGGAGGTTGCTGCGATCTACCCGATCACGCCATCCTCACCTATGGCAGAAAACATGGACGAATGGGTTTCCCAGGACAGAATCAATATTTTCGGTGAAAAAGTCAAGATCGTTGAAATGCAGTCCGAAGCAGGCGCTGCAGGCGCTGTTCACGGTGCGCTGGCTGCAGGTGCGCTGACCTCTACGTTCACCGCATCCCAGGGGCTGCTCTTAATGATCCCGAATATGTATAAATTAGCAGGTGAACAGACACCGGCTGTATTCCACGTTGCAGCACGCTGCGTCGCGACCCATGCGCTGAATATCTTCGGCGACCACAGTGACGTTATGGGCTGTCGTCAGACCGGCTTCGGCATGATTGCCTCAAACTCCGTACAGCAGGCGATGGACCTGGCTGCTGTTGCGCATCTAAGCGCGATCGCAGGCCGCGTACCGATGCTGCACTTCTTTGACGGTTTCCGTACTTCTCACGAACAGCAGAAGATCGAAGTATGGGATTACGATGATCTCAAAGAAATGGTTGACTGGGACGCGCTCAAGAGATTCAAGCAGAACGCGCTGAATCCGAACCACCCGCATACGATGGGCTCTGCAGAGCAGCCGGAAACCTTCTTCCAGCACAGAGAAGCCTGCAACACCGCCTATCTGGAAACGCCGGATCTTGTCAACAAATATATGGAAATGGTCAATGCCAAGATCGGTACGGACTATAAGCCGTTCAACTACTATGGCGCACCGGACGCAGAGGAAATCATCGTCGCGATGGGTTCCGTCTGTGAATGTGCGGAAGAGCTGATCGACTATCTGAACGCAAGAGGCAAGAAGGTCGGTATCATCGAAGTACATCTTTACAGACCATGGTCTACCAAGTACTTATTAAACGTCATGCCGGAAACCGTCAAGAAGATCGCGGTTCTCGACAGAACCAAGGAACCGGGCGGTACCGGCGAGCCGTTATACTTAGACGTCGTCACCGCACTGCGCGGCACGAAATTCGAAAACTGCCTGATCTGCGGCGGTCGTTACGGTCTGGGCTCCAAGGACGTACAGCCGGGCGATGTGCTGGCCGTATACGAAAACCTGTGGAGTGATGCACCGAAGAAGGAATTCACGATTTCCATCACAGACGATGTGACCAACCTTTCCATCCACGGCTCCGAGAATCCGGACGTTGCCCCGAAGGGAACGAAGGCTTGCAAATTCTGGGGTCTGGGTGCTGACGGTACCGTTGGTGCAAACAAGAACTCCGTTAAGATCATCGGTGACCATACCGATATGAAAGCCCAGGCATATTTCCAGTATGACTCCAAGAAGTCCGGCGGCGTGACCATTTCTCACTTGAGATTCGGCAACGAACCGATCCGTTCGACCTATTATGTCAAACAGGCTGACTTCGTTGCATGTCACAACGAAGCTTATCTGTACAAGTACGAAATGGTACAGGACGTCAAACCGGGCGGCTTCTTCCTGCTCAACTGCACCTGGTCCGATGAAGAGCTTGAAGAGAAATTACCGGGCAAGGTCAAGAGATACATCGCGCAGAACAATGTGCAGTTCTATACCTGCGACGCAGTGACCATGGCAAAAGAGATCGGTCTGGGCGCACGCAGAACGAACTCCATCCTGCAGGCTGCTTTCTTCAAGCTGGCTGACATCATTCCGATCGAGGAAGCGGAAGGCTACATGAAGGATGCGATCGCAAAGACATATAAGAAAAAAGGTCAGGACATCGTAGACATGAACTGCAAGGCAGTCGATGCGGGTCTGAACCATATCCATAAAGTAGAGGTTCCGGAAAGCTGGAAGAACGCAGAAGACGATGCACCGGCAGCGCCGCTGGCAGGCAGAGACAAGCTGCACACAGAATTCTTAAACGATATTCTGGTACCGACTGCGAACCTGACCGCCGACAACGTTCCGGTTTCCAAGTTCTTAGATACCGTAACCGGCATGATGCCTGCAGGTACCGCTGCTTACGAAAAGCGTGGCATCGCTGCAGATCTGCCGCACTGGAACGTGAAGAACTGTATGCAGTGTAACTGGTGTGCAAGCGTTTGTCCGCACGCTGTCGTGCGTCCGTTCGTGATGACCGCAGAAGAGGCGGAGGGTGTTGCAGACGCAGTACCGATGAAAGGCGCGAAGGACAAGAAGTTCACGCTCGGCTGGTCTCTGATGGACTGCACAGGCTGCGGCTCCTGCGCAGAGGTATGCCCTGCGAGAAACAAGGCCATCACCATGGCACCGGCAGAAGATCACTTCATGCACGCAGCACAGGCAAAATTCGACAAGCTATATCAAGAAGTTGACGAAAAAGAAACGCCGTTCAAGGAAAACACCGTCAAGGGTGCACAGCTTAAGACACCGCTCATGGAATTCTCCGGCGCTTGCCCGGGCTGCGGCGAAACGCCTTACGCGAAGCTGGTAACACAGTTATTCGGCGACCGCATGTTCATCGCAAACGCAACCGGATGCTCCTCCATTTGGGGTGCTTCCGCTCCGGCAACGCCGTATACCGTAAACAAAGAGGGCAGAGGTCCTGCATGGGCGAACTCCCTGTTCGAGGATAACGCGGAATTCGGTTTCGGTATGGCGACCTCCGTCAATGCAAGAAGAAACGAATTGAAGTCCGCAGTCGAAAGACTGTATGACGCTGTCGGCGTGCCGGCAAAGGCATGGGTGGCTTCGATGCACGACGGCAAAACCTCCAAGACAACCGGAGAAGTTCTGCTGGAAGAAGCGAAGAAGCTCGCGGACACTAACGAAGACGCGAAATATGTCGTTGAGAACGCCGACCTGCTGACCAAACCATCCATGTGGATCTTCGGCGGCGACGGCTGGGCTTACGATATCGGTTACGGCGGTCTGGATCACGTCATCGCATCCGGCGAAGACGTCAACATCATGGTATTCGATACCGAGGTATATTCCAATACAGGCGGTCAGGCATCCAAATCCACACCGGTCGGCGCGGTCGCGAAATTCGCGGCTTCCGGTAAGGCAGTCAAGAAAAAAGACCTTGCGCAGATCGCAATGGCTTACGGCTATGTCTATGTCGCGCAGATCGCGATGGGCGCGAACCCGGAACAGACACTCAGAGCAATTCGCGAAGCGGAAAGCTATCATGGTCCTTCCCTGATCATCGCTTACGCTCCTTGTATCAACCACGGTGTCAAAGCCGGCATGAACAAGTCCATGCTCGAAATGAAGAAGGCAGTCAGAGCCGGATACTGGAATCTGTTAAGATACAATCCGGAGCTGGAAGCGAAGGGCGAAAATCCGCTGTCCGTTGACTCCGCTGCACCGACAGAATCCTACAGAGATTTCATCATGGGAGAAGTTCGTTACAACTCCCTGAAGCTCGGATTCCCTGAAAGAGCAGAAAAACTCTTCGAAAAGGGTGAAGAATGCGCGATGGAAAGATATAAGGAACTGAAGCACCGTCAGGACAGCTTCGGCAAGTAGGGAAAGGAGGATGAACAACCATGAAAAGATTTGAAGTTACCTGGAAAAGAAGACTGAACCACAATATGGTCTGGCTGAAGATCTATGCGCCTCTGGTCGCAAAACACGCGAAACCGGGACAATTTATCATCCTCAGAACAGATGAATTCGGTGAAAGAATCCCGCTGACGATGGCAGGACATAATGAAGAGGACGGCACCATCGATTTAATCTACGCGGCAGTCGGCAGAACCACCATGCTGATGGATCAGCTGGAAGTGGGCGACTGCTTTGCGGATATCGTAGGACCTTTGGGCAAGCCGACCCATATGGACGGACTCAAGAGAGTCTGCGTGGTCGGCGGCGGTACCGGTAATGCGCTTGCATATCCGCTGGCCTGCGGCATGCACAAGCACGGTGTAGAGACCGTCATGATCGCCGGTTTCAAGACCAAAGATCTGGTCATTTTGGAAGAGGAATTCCGCGCGGGCGTTGACGAGCTGTATGTGATGACCGATGACGGCAGCTACGGCGAAAAAGGGTTCACGACCGCGAAGCTGGAAGAACTGATTCAGGCAGGCGAAAAATTCGATGAAGTCATCGCCGTCGGACCGCCGATGATGATGAAGTTCACCTGCCAGATCGCGGAAAAATACGGCATCCACTCCGTTGCTTCCCTGACCGCGTACATGATCGACGGTACCGGTATGTGCGGCGGCTGCAGATGCAAGATCGGCGGCGAAGATAAATTCGTATGCGTGGACGGTCCGGAATTCGACGGTGCGCTGGTCGACTGGGATGATCTGATCAGAAGATCGGCATACTACAAAGACCAGGAAGCCGAAGATCGCGCGCACGTATGCAGATTAACAGGAGGTGTTCGTTATCATGATTAATTTGGTACATCAGCAGAACCCGATGCCGGAACAGAAACCGGAAGTCAGAAACCAAAATTTCCTGGAAGTCTGCACAGGCTATACAGAAGATCAGGCGATCCGCGAAGCGATGCGCTGCTTAAGATGCCGCAAGAAACCTTGCGTTTCCGGATGTCCTGTTAACATCAAAATTCCGCTGTTCATCGCAAAAGTGGCAGAGGGGGATTTTGAAGCAGCTTACGAGATCATTACTGAGGACAGCTCCCTGCCTGCAATCTGCGGACGTGTCTGCCCGCAGGAAAATCAGTGCCAGGGCGAATGTGTGCACGGCAAGAAGGGCGAACCGGTTGCGATCGGCAGACTGGAACGCTTCGTGGCGGACTGGCACGCGGCAAACTTCGGCGATGAGGAAATCAAACCGGTGGAAGGCAACGGTCACAAGGTTGCCATCATCGGCGCAGGTCCTGCGGGACTTGCCTGCGCGGGCGATCTGGTAAACAAGGGCTATGCGGTTACCGTTTACGAAGCGCTGCACAAGACCGGCGGCGTACTGGTTTACGGCATCCCGCAGTTCCGTCTGCCAAAAGAGATCGTAGCGCAGGAAGTCGCAAAGCTGGAAGCCAAGGGCGTGAAATTCGTGACGGACGCGGTAGCGGGTCGTGCATTTACGGTCGAAGAGCTGATGAAGGAAGGCGGCTATGAATCCGTATTTATCGGCACAGGCGCGGGACTTCCGTCCTTCATGAACATTCCGGGCGAAAACTACATCGGCGTTTGCTCCGCGAACGAATATCTGACGCGTATCAACCTGATGAAGGCTTATCTGCCGGAATACGATACACCGATCATGCACGGTGACAAGATTGCCATCGTCGGCGGCGGCAACGTGGCGATGGACGCGGCAAGATGCGCGAAACGTATGGGCGCTTCTGAGGTTTACATCATCTACAGAAGATCGCTTGCAGAGCTTCCTGCCAGAGCAGAGGAAGTACATCACGCGATGGAGGAGGGCATCATCTTCAAGCTTCTGAACAATCCGGTCCAGATCCTCGGCGATGAGACCGGCCACGTCAGAGCCATCGAATGTGTGGAAATGGAACTCGGCGAACCGGACGCTTCCGGCAGAAGAAAACCGATCGTCAAGGAGGGCTCCAACTTCGAGATTCCGGTCGATATGGTCATCATGTCCATCGGTACCAAGCTGAACACGCTGATCCTTGACACCACTGATCATTTGGAAGCGAACAAGAAAGGTGGTATCGGCACAGACGACGGTGCGGCGACCAACCGCGAAGGTATCTTCGCAGGCGGCGACGCGGTTACCGGCGCGGCTACCGTTATCAAAGCGATGGGCGCAGGCAAAACTGCGGCTGCGAGCATTGATGCGTACCTGAGCAGCAAATAATCCATAAATAGTTAATAAAATAACAAAGAAAAACGGCTGTCCTCGTGACAGCCGTTTTTGATGCGATTTTTGTGCCAAATTGTGAGTATTTTGTACGCATTTAGACAATGTTAAGAAATTGTGTAAAATTGAATTTTTATTGTTTTTTCAAATCGTGATCTGGGGTAGTATAGTATAAGGGGGAAAATTTTCGATTTGAGAAATATGCTAAGATAAGGAGGCAGCAAAAGTGTTTACAGAAGAATTACAGACGATCAGACAGGCAGAAGAACAGGCCGATGCGCTGAGAAGAGACGCGAAGGCTGAAGCCGCGAAGCTGATCAAGGATGCAAACACGAAAGCCGGCAAAATGGCAGACGAAGCCGAAACGAAAGCAAAGGAATGCTACGAGGCTTTTCTTGCAGAGGGACAGCAGACCGCGCAGGCGCAGTATGAAGCAGCTATCGCGGACGCCGAGAAGCTTTGCGTGAAAATGGAAGCAGAAGCCGGCGAAAAGCAGGACCGAATTGTTAAATTCATAGCAGAAAGGATCGTGAAGTCAAGTGGCAATTGTTAAGATGCAGAAAGTCTGCGTCATTGGACTTGACCGCGAAAAGGAGGAGTTCATCAGCCGTCTGATGGATTTCGGTGTGGTGGAGCTGACCGACCAGACCGCAAAGCTTTCGGACGAGATCTGGGCTGAGAATGTGACTGCGGATGAGAGCCGCGACAAGACTGCAAGGCTGGAGGAAAAGATCAGCCGCGCGAATCTTGCGCTGGAGGTCATCGAAAAGTACGGAGATCTGAAACAGCCGCTGTTTGCGACACGCAGACGGGTTTCCGCGCAGAGCATGAAACGCCTGATGGCGGACGCACAGGAGGCGTTTGCCGGACAGGTGGAAGACATTCTGAACCTGAACGATCGGCTCAACGCGCTCAATGAGCGCAAGAACAAATTGGAACAGGATGAAGCTTCTCTGACAGCATGGCAGGCTTACGACCTTCCGCTGGAACTGACCGGCACCAAAACAACACTGGTGCAGACTGGGGTGTTCCCGATGGGAACGGACACCGATGCGCTGGCAGGCGCACTGGCAGGACAGGCGGAAACGGACGGCACAGTGTTCAAAATCGTTCATACGGACAAGGATCTGTATTATGCGGCGATTCTGATGCTGGCAGAGCAGGCAGCCGATGTGCAGACGATTTTAAAGCAATACGGTTTTTCACAAGTGACCTTCAAGGATATGGAGGGCACAGCAGGCGAGAACCTTATACGGATTCATGGGGAAATAGATGTATTAAGGGCAGAGTATGCACAGGCAGCGAAGGAGGCTGCCGCAAAATCCGCGTGCAAAGCAGATATCGAGGCATATGCCGACATGCTGACCATCGCGGCTGACAAAGAAAAAATCAAAACAAAACTACTGAAAACCAAACGGACCTTTTTCTTAGAAGGATGGATGCCCGAACGCTGCATGAAAAAAGCGGCGGAGCTTCTGGATGCGCACGAATGCTATTATGCGTTCCGCAAGCCGGAAGCGGAGGAAGAAGTTCCGGTGCTCCTGGAGAACAAGAGCTTCTTCAGACCGACGGAGGCGATCACCGAGATGTACTCGCTGCCGAGCTATTGGGGATTTGACCCGACCTCCATCTACGCGCTGTTCTATATCGTTTTCTTCGGTATGATGTTCAGTGACGCGGGCTACGGTCTGTTGATGGCGATCGGATGCTTCGTGATCCTCAAAAAATTCGATCTCGAAGGCACGACCTGGAAGATGATACGCTTGTTCTTCTATTGCGGCATTTCCACCTTTGTGTGGGGCGCGCTGTTCGGCGGATGGTTTGGCGATGTGGTGACGGTGTTCTCAAGCACCTTCCTCGGTAAAGCCGCGGAGTTGAAACCGCTTTGGTTCAATCCGCTTGACGACCCGATGAAGCTTTTGATCCTGTCGCTGATCCTGGGTGTGATCCACCTGTTTATCGGCATGGGGATCCAGGCCTATATGGAGATAAAGGATGGCAGGTGGATGGACGCAATCTGCGGAGAAGGCGTCTGGTATCTGACGATTCTCGGATTGGCAGCCCTTTTGGGCGGCAGCACGCAGGGCATCGGCGCCCTCGGCGCAGCCGGCAAGTGGATGTCGATCATCGGCGCGGCAGGGGTCCTGATCGCAGGCGCGAGAGGCAAAAAAGGCATCGGGATGCTGACGGGTGCTTTCGCGAACCTGTACAATATCACCAGCTGGCTTTCGGACATCCTGTCCTACGCGAGATTGCTCGCGCTGGGACTGGCGACCGGCGTCATCGCACAGGTCGTCAACACGATGGGATCGCTGTTTGGCGGCGGTATCGCAGGACTGGTGCTGTTCGTGCTGATCTTTGCGGTCGGTCACGCGATTAACTTTGCGATCAACATGCTGGGTGCATTCATTCATTCGGCAAGACTGCAGTATGTGGAATTCTTCGGGAAGTTCTATGTCGACGGCGGCGAACCGTTCGACCCGTTCCGCAGGAAAACCAAGTATATCCGTTTTGAAAACGAAGAGTAGAAGAATCACAGGAGGAAATATTATGTTCTTTGAATATATTGACGGAAATTCGTTAGCAATTTTAGGCGCAGCCATCGCAGCGCTGGCAGGCATCGGCTCCGCTATGGGCGTAGGCATTGCTGGTCAGGCGGCTTCCGGCGTTGTTGCGGAAGACCCGAAGAAATTCGGTAAAACCATCATCTTGCAGGCACTGCCGGGTACCCAGGGCATCTACGGTCTGATCATCGCTTTCTTGATCATGGTCAAGATCGGACTGCTCAGCGGCAGCATGATCGAGCTGAGCGCATCGCAGGGCTTCTATTTCTTATGTGCAGGCATTCCGATCGGTGCAGTCGGCATCTGGTCAGGTATCGCGCAGGGTAAGGCGGCTGCGGCTGCACTGCAGCTGACCGCAAAGAGACCGGATCAGATGGTAAAGGGTATCATCTATACCGCGATGGTGGAAACCTATGCGATCTTCGCGCTGCTGGTCTCCGTACTGATCTGGCTGAGAATACCGGTATAAAGGGATCCTTACAATACCGGAATGCCGGAATACCGATGGAAAGGCAGATAAAAATATGAGTATAGAAAAGATTACATCCAAGATTTTGGGAGATGCCGAGACCGAGCGTGACCTCATGCTGGCGGATGCGAGAGCCCAGAGCGATGCAGTGCTTGCCGAAGCAGAAAAGCACGCGGCGATGCTGCTGGCGGATGCGGAGCAAAGAGGTGAAATCGAGAAGCAGAAGATCATCACGCGCCGTAAGTCCGTTGCCGACATCGACTGCCGCAAAGTTTTACTGGCAAAGAAACAGGAAATGATCGAGGCTTGCTTTGCGCGTGCCATCGATGAGATCACAGCCATGCCGGAGGCAGCGTATATCGACCTTCTGGTCAACCTCGGCAAAGCATCCGGCACGAAGACGGGCGAGCTGATCTTTAACGATCGCGAAAAACAGAGCATCGCGGAGAAGGTCTGCGGTGCGCTGAATGAAGCAATCTCCGGCGGCAGCTTTGCAGTCAGTGAAAAAACGGGCAGCATGCGCGGCGGTTATCTTCTGACAGCAGACCGGACAACCATCAACAATACGGTGGAAGCGCTGGTTGCCGAGGCAAAGACCGCATTGACCGCAGAGGCGGCGAAACAGTTGTTTCCCGCAGATTAAAAGGGAGTGCGAACATGAGTAAGCAAAAAGCAGAATTATACGCGTTTCCTTGCAGTATGATCCGCGCGAACGAGAAAACCCTGCTGACCACGCAGGATCTGGATCGCTTGATGGATGCCGGTGATATGCAGCAGGCTTTGCATATTTTGACGGAGTTCGGTTACGGAGACGGCAAAGAGCTCGAAGATCCGCGCGGCTTTGAGGGCGTACTTGCCAAAGAGATGCACAGAGTCAGCGAACTGGTATTTTCACTGGCGGTGGAGAAAGCGGAGGTCGAACTGTTCCGTCTGCCGCAGGACTATCACAACCTGAAGGTGCTGCTCAAGGCAGAGGCGCTCGGCACAGACCCTGCGCCGCTGATGACAGGCGGCGGCAACATCCCGCCGGATAAACTGCTGGACATGATACGCGAACGCAATTTCATCATGCTGGATCTGGAAATGCAGCATGGCTTTGCGGATGCCTCCGCGCTTTATGCCAAGAGCGGCGACCCGCAGGAGATCGATCTGGTACTGGACCGTGCCTGCTACGCACAGATGCAGCGTATGGCAGAGGTCTGCGAAAATCCGTTTATTGCGGACTATTGCGCACTGGAAGTCGATCTTCTGAACTGCAGAGCTTTTGTCAGACTGCGTGAGGTCGGCAAGCCATGGAATTTCTTCCAAAAAGTATTCCTGCCGGGCGGCACGCTCAATGAGCAGCTGTTCACCGGCAATTACGAGGAGCCTTATCCGCAGTTTGCGGATCGCGTGGCGCCGTTTGGATTCGGCGAATTGTTCAGCCGCGGCGCTGTGGCAGCTGCAAACACCGGGCAGTTCACGCTGCTCGAAAAGCTTTGCGATGACAGACGCATACATTTTCTGAAGGACGCGCACTATGTGACCTTCGGACCGGAACCGATCGCGGCGTTCTATCTCGCCAAGGAAAGCGAAAACAAGAATCTGCGGATGATCCTGACCGGCAAGCTGGTCGGCACAGATCCCGCAGTCATCAAAGAAAGATTGAGGGAGACCTATGTATAAGATCGGCGTGATCGGCGACAGGGAAAGTATTCTCGGGTTCAGAGCCGTAGGGCTTACGGTTTTCCCTTGTGATGAGGCCGAAGAAGCAAAAAAAATATTAAAACAGATTGCAAAGGATGACTTCGCGATTATCTATGTGACAGAGGAGCTCTATCAGTACATGGGCGAAGAAATCAAAGCATATGTAGACCTGCGGCTGCCGGCGGTGATCCCGATTCCGAGCAAGGACGGGACCCTGGGCATCGGTATGCAGAATGTACGCAGCGCGGTAGAGCGCGCCGTAGGTGCAGACATCCTTTTTGGAGGTGAAGCAAAATGAGTCAAGGAAAAGTTGTAAAAGTATCCGGACCGCTGGTCATCGCTTCCGGCATGGAAGAGGCGAACATGTTCGACGTGGTACACGTCGGTGAGCAGGGTCTGATCGGAGAAATTATCGAAATGCGTGGAGACAGAGCCTCCATTCAAGTATATGAAGAGACCGCAGGTCTGGGACCGGGCGCCCCGGTCGTATCCACAGGTGCACCGTTGTCCGTAGAACTGGGACCGGGGCTGATCGAGACCATGTACGACGGTATTCAAAGACCGTTGGAGGAAATGGTAGCGGCTGTCGGACCGAACATTACCCGCGGCATCAAGGTACCGGCGCTGTCCCGCACCAAGAAGTGGCACTTCGAGCCGTGCGTGCGTACCGGAGAGACTGTGGAAGCGGGCGATATCATCGGTACCGTGCAGGAAACGGTGGTTGTCGAGCAGAAGATCATGGTGCCTTACGGGGTATCCGGCACTGTCATCGCCATCGAATCCGGTGCATTTACCGTGGATGAAACGGTATGCCGCCTGCGCCTTGCGGACGGCAGCGTGCGGGAGCTGACCTTAATGCAGAAGTGGCCGGTCCGCCGCGGCAGACCATACAAAGAAAAATTAGTGCCGGAAATGCCGCTGATCACCGGGCAGCGCGTCATCGACACGTTTTTCCCGATCGCTAAGGGCGGCGTGGCAGCGGTTCCGGGGCCGTTCGGCTCCGGTAAGACGGTCGTGCAGCATCAGCTCGCAAAATGGGCGGATGCCGACATCGTCGTTTACATCGGCTGCGGAGAACGCGGCAACGAAATGACAGACGTACTGATGGAGTTTCCGGAGCTGAATGACCCGCGCACCGGAGAATCGCTGATGAAGCGGACGGTCTTGATCGCCAACACCTCCGATATGCCGGTAGCGGCGCGTGAAGCATCCATTTATACCGGCATCACCATCGCGGAATATTTCAGAGACATGGGGTACTCCGTCGCGTTGATGGCGGACTCGACCTCTCGCTGGGCGGAGGCGCTGCGTGAAATGTCCGGTCGTCTGGAGGAAATGCCGGGTGAAGAGGGCTACCCTGCGTATCTGGGTTCCCGTCTGGCGCAATTCTACGAACGCGCGGGCAGAGCGATTTCTTTAGGCAAGGAAGGACGTTTGGGCGCGCTTTCCGCGATTGGAGCCGTATCGCCGCCGGGCGGTGATATTTCCGAGCCGGTATCACAGGCAACCCTGCGTATCGTCAAGGTATTCTGGTGTCTGGATTCCTCGCTGGCCTATAAGCGTCATTTCCCTGCCATCAACTGGCTGCAGAGCTATTCTCTGTATGTGGATAAATTACAGGAATGGTACGAAAAGAACGTGGCAAAGGACTTCCCGAAGCTGCGGCAGCAGGCACTGCATCTCTTGCAGGAAGAGGCAGAGCTGAATGAGATCGTGCAGCTCGTCGGCGTGGATTCCCTGTCCTTTACCGACCGTCTGAAGCTGGAAACCGCCAAGTCCATTCGTGAGGACTATCTGCATCAGAACGCGTTCCACGAGATCGACACCTTCACCTCGACCACGAAGCAGTATCTGCTGCTCAAGATGATCCTGGGCTGGCACGAAGCTGCTGTCAAGACGGTTTCCGAAGGCGGCGCCTTTAAGAAGATCGTCGAAATGGGCGCACGAGAGCAGATCGGTCGTTTCAAATATGTAGAAGAAGCCCAAATGCAGGAGCAGTATGAAGCGATCCTTGCGGACATGACTGCGGAATTTGATGAAATCGCACAGAAGGAGGAACAGCTCGCATGATGAAGGAATACAAAACAATCAGTGAAGTCGTAGGACCACTGATGCTCGTCAAAGACGTCGAAAATGTCACCTATGATGAGCTGGGAGAGATCCTGCTGCCGACCGGAGAAAAGAGACTCTGCAAGGTGCTGGAGGTCAACGGCTCGAACGCGCTGGTGCAGCTGTTTGAAAGTGCTGCCGGTATCAACCTCAAGGAAAGCACGGTGCGTTTCCTCGGACATGGCACGCAGCTGGCGGTATCGCCGGATATGCTCGGTCGCGTGTTCGACGGAATGGGACGTCCGAAGGACGGCGGTCCGGCACTGATCGCTGAAAAATATCTGGATATCAACGGTCTGCCGATGAATCCGGCTGCTCGTGACTATCCATCAGAATTTATCCAGACCGGTGTATCGGCGATAGACGGTCTGAACACGCTGGTCAGAGGACAGAAGCTGCCGATTTTCTCAGCCTCCGGTCTGCCGCACGCAGACCTCGCAGCGCAGATCGCGCGGCAGGCGAAGGTCAGAGGCAGTGAGGGCAATTTCGCGGTCGTATTTGCGGCCATCGGTATTACACATGAAGAAGCGGAATTCTTCGCTTCCGATTTCCGCCGTACCGGTGCGATCGACAGAACGGTGCTTTTTATGAATCTGGCGAACGACCCGGCGGTAGAGCGTATCGCGACCCCGCGTATGGCGCTGACTGCAGCGGAATATCTGGCATTCGATCTCGGTATGCATGTGCTGGTCATCCTGACCGATATCACCAACTATGCCGAGGCGCTGCGCGAGGTATCCGCAGCGCGTAAGGAAGTGCCGGGACGCCGCGGCTATCCGGGTTATCTGTATACGGACCTTGCGACGATGTATGAAAGAGCCGGACGGAAGAAGGGCTTTGACGGCTCCATCACCATGATTCCGATCCTGACGATGCCGGAAGAAGATAAGACCCACCCGATTCCTGACCTGACCGGTTATATCACAGAGGGACAAATCATCCTCAGCAGAGAATTATACCGCAAAGGACTCAAGCCGCCGATCGATGTACTGCCGTCTCTGTCCCGACTCAAGGATAAGGGTATCGGTAACGGCAAGACGCGAGAGGACCATGCCGACACGATGAACCAGCTGTTCGCGGCTTACGCGCGCGGCAAGGAATGTCTGGAGCTGGTCACGATCTTAGGCGAAGCGGCGCTGACCGAGGTCGATCTGATGTACGCGAAGTTCTCGCAGGCCTTTGAGAAAGAATACGTCTCGCAGGGCTACGATACCGACCGTACCATCGAGGAAACGCTGGACATCGGCTGGAAGCTGCTGGCGATGCTGCCGAAGAGCGAGCTGAAACGTATCAAGGACGCGTATATCGAGAAGTATCTCACAGTGTGAGAAAGGAAACGAAATGGAACGGTTAAATGTAAATCCAACTAGAATGATGCTCACCTCTTTGAAGAAGCGTTTGGCGACGGCGCAGCGCGGGCACAAGCTGCTCAAGGATAAGCGTGACGAGCTGATGAAGGGCTTCCTGGAGCTTGCGCGGGAGAACAAGGTGCTCCGCGAGCAGGTGGAGGAAGCGCTGGCTGATGTTTACGGCAGCTTTTCGATTGCCGGGGCGGTCATGAGCAAAGAAGTCATGGAAGAGGCGCTGATGTTCCCGAAACAGGGCGTTGCGCTGACCGTCGGCAGCAAGAACGTCATGAGCGTGGATGTACCGCGCTTTGGCTTTGAAACAACAGCCGCCGATGCGTCGGACATTTATCCTTACGGCTACGCGTCGACCTCCGGTGAGCTGGACTCTGCGATCAAGGACCTCGCTGATATTTTCCCGATCATGTTGGAATTGGCGGCAAAGGAAAAGGAAGCGCAGATGCTGGCAGCGGAGCTGGAGCGGACGCGTCGGCGTGTCAACGCGCTGGAATACGTCAAAATCCCGCAGATGGAAATGACCATTCGTTACATCCGCATGAAGCTGGATGAAAACGAGCGCGGCAACCAGACACGTCTGATGAAGGTCAAAGATATGATTCTGGCTGAAGCCATCGCGGAAAAGCGCGAAAACGACGAACGCGCCTACCGGGAGGAATGCAGTTAGGTAAAGCGAAAAACAAAATTAGAACTACAGAAACAGAACAATACAGGATGCAGAGGCAACCCACCCGGCGAAAGAAGTACTATACCGAGTATTCGACCAAGGCTTGGAGAACGATTTAGAGAAAGTCAGTGGTAGTTTATCAATAGCATATGGAGAAACAGGAGACCGCCGCGCGAAGGGAACAACCCGTTTGCGCGGCGGTGCCTTTGTCGTTATTCCGGAAATATCGTAACGATATTTCCTACATAATGGAAAAAAGCATTATCTTGCCATCCAGCCGCCATCTACCAGAAGGATCGTGCCGTGGATGTAATCCGATGCGGATGATGCCAGGAACAGTGCCGGACCTACCATATCCTCCGGTGTACCCAGTCTCTGCACAGGCAGTCTGTCCATAATGGTCCGCATTCTTTCATCGTCCAAACCCTTGAGGTTGTCGGTCGCCATGTAGCCCGGTGCGATCGCGTTGACGTTGATGCCCTTGGAGGCCCATTCGTTGCAGAAGGACTTGGTAATCTGACCGATACCGCCTTTTGCTGCCGCGTATGCCGGAATGAACATGCCACCGCTGAACGTAATCAAGGAAGCTGTGTTAATGATCTTGCCGTAGCCTTTCGGCAGCATGATCTTGCCTGCAAGCTGTGTCAGAATGAACGCCGCAGTCAGGTTAATGTTCAATACCTTCTGCCAGTCCTCCAGCGGAAATTCTGCTGCCGGGTGACGGATCTGCGTACCGGCATTGTTGACCAATACGTCCAGATCGCCGCCGAGGAAATCGATGGCTTCGTAGAAAGCTCTTTCCACATCGTTGGTATTGGAGAAATCGCAGATCACTGCGTGCACCTTGTTATCCTCTGTCGAAAGCTCCTCTGCAGTCGCTTTTACTTTTTCGTTGGTACCCATGATGACAACTTCGCAGCCTGCATCATGAAAGCCCTTTGCCATGCCCTTGCCCAGACCACGGCTGCCGCCGGTCACAATTACTTTTTTACCGGCGATATCGAATAATTTATCCATATCCATATCTGTCACTTCCTCATCTCATACTTAGCCCATCAGTTTCGGAATCGTCATAACGCGCGGTTCACAGAAAGTGATCACAAGCTGTACGGCAAGCAGTACACCGATGATCGGCATTGCGTGTCTTACCAGACTCATGAAAGATACATCCTCACGCAGACCTGCTGCAACGAAGAGGTTGACACCAACCGGTGGTGTACAGAAACCGATTGCCAAGTTTACGACCATCATGATACCGAAGTGTTCGAGACCCATACCAGCTGCTGCTGCGACCGGATAGAGAATCGGTCCTAAAATCATGATTGCGGACAGTGTTTCCATCAGGCAGCCGACGATCAGTAAGATCAGGTTCAGCAGGAGCAGGATGATGATCGGATTGTCGGAGATACCAAGGATGCCGTTGACGACCATCTGCGGTACCTGTGCAACGGTCAGTACTCTGCCGAGTGTCGTACCGGTACCTACGATGATCAGGATCGTACCTGTGGTCAGTGCGCCGTCCCAGAAAGAGTTGAGCATCGTTTTCATATCCAGCTCTCTGTAAACGAAGAAGCCGATCAGGAGTGCGTATACGATACAAATTGCCGCAGCCTCTGTCGGTGTACAGAAACCACCGTAAATACTGCCAAGAATGATCAGCGGTGCAAGCAGCGCCCATACCGCCTTCTTTAATTCTACGCCGACTCTCTTGATAGAGAACTTCTTGCCGTTGCCCTTCCAGCCCTTTTTCTTTGCTACGAGGTAGGAATACAG
>UQMQ01000037.1 GCA_900542245.1 uncultured Eubacteriales bacterium | reverse complement strand
TTTTATTGATTCAGCGATCGCATTAAAAATAAGGGACTGTTTTAAATGAATGGTAACGCTTTTTTTCTTTCATCCCAGCTGCACTCATTGCAGATTCCTTGCTGCTCTATGTGCCGATCGATTTTTACGATGATGCAGAAAAGCAGCCTTGTCCTGTACATAATCGTTACGAATGTCGGGACGCACCCCGCCATGGGTTGACATTTTTCGCGCATTATGATATACTTAAGATTGTTCAAAAAATTATTTATATGTTATGTCGAAACTTGTATCGACTAAAAAAGAATGCAGCGGCATCGGAGCAACTAAAAGCTGTATTGTAAGCAAGGACAGATGTCTGCATGCCGGTTGACTGATGAACAACCGAGAAAGGAAATGGATACTATGAGATATGAAGTGACAAAAGATTTAGAAACCGGAAACGCAATCATTGACGGAGAGCATCGGGAACTGTTTCGCGCCGTCAATACTTTGTTGGATGCCTGCGGACAAGGACAGGGACGTACTGCCTTGGATCCCACCATCAAATTCCTGCTGAACTATGTGGACAAGCATTTTACCCATGAAGAACAGCTCCAGGCTAAGAGTAATTATCCAGGCATGCCGGCGCATAAGCAGTTCCACGAGTCATACAAGCTGAAGCTGCGGGAAATTGCAAACAAGATTTCGACTTCCGGAGGCAGCATAGCGGATATCGGGTTACTGAACGGTCATATTGCTGTGTTGGTAAACCATATCAAGTTCGAAGACAAAAAGTTAGGTGCTTTCCTGAACAAGTAAGCCCGGCATGGCTTCGTTATAAAGCGCAGATTTTAGGAACTATGGTGTAAGCTTAGAAATGGGCTTACACCTTTTTGTGATTCCGGAAATATTACTGTGCGATATTTCCGGGATCAAGACAAAAGCACCTAGCGAAGCGTCTGCCATGCATGGCAGGCATGTGTGCAAAGGAATCGCAGATTCCGTTTTTGCACACTTTTGTCCGAAAATGCGCAGAAAAAATGTCTTGTTTTCGCGATCTGCTTTCTGCTGCATGGGTGTGTATTCCCTAAAATTGAAAGAATTCTTTGTCGAAATGAGCCATTCATGCCATTTTATCGGTCGTTATGACAGAAAAGGATCGCAAAGTGGTCTAAAAAGGAGTCCGCATGTGCACTGCGGGCTCCTTTTTTAGAGAAATAGACATTTTTGACCCCATGAAACTGCAAAAAAGGTGCAGCTTATGCAGGATTTTGCGACGCACGGTCGGATCATGCTGCTGTCGTGTCCACCTGTGTGCAACTGCTGCAGCAGTCGGTGTGCGGTCGCGCCTCTATCTTTCGATATATTCGTCTCTGCCGGCGCCGACGGAAACGTATTTGATCGGGCAGCCAACGGCTTTTTCAATCATTTCAACATAGTCGCGTGCGGCCTTAGGCAGTTCATCGAAGCTGCGGCAGCCGGAGATGTCGCAATGCCAGCCTTCCACATATTCGTAATGCGGCTTGGCCTCGGCAAGCGCACTTCCATTCGGAAAGTTGTCGATCAGCGCGCCGCCGACTTCGTACTGCGTACAGACCGGGATCTTGTCCAGATAGGACAGCACATCGAGCTTGGTCAGCGCGATCTCAGTCGCGCCCTGCATCAGGGTGCCGTAGCGGGAGGCTACCACATCAAAGCCGCCGACTCTGCGCGGACGTCCGGTCGCGGCGCCGTATTCACCGCCTGCCTCTCTGAGTCTGTCTGCTTCCTCCCCAAAAAGTTCACAGGTAAACGGTCCTTCTCCGACGCAGCTCGAATAGGCTTTCATAATGCCGACCACGCAGTCCTCCTTGCAGAACGGAATGCCCGCGCCGATCGGCGCATAGGCTGCGATCGTGGAGGACGAGGACGTATACGGGTAGATGCCGAAGTCGATATCACGCAGCGCACCCAGCTGGGCCTCGAACATCAGGTTCTTGCCTGCCCGTACCGCATCGCCGAGGTAAACTGTGGTATCCTTGATATAATCCTTGAACGGAAATCCGTAGGTTTCGAGCCACTGATACATGTCGTCCGGTGAAATCGGTTCGTGCGCATAGCCGCCGGCAACAGTCAGGTTCTCCCATTCGACCAAATCCGCCACGCGCTCCTTGAGATGCTCCGCATGCAGCAGATCGCCCATGCGAAGTGTTTTTTTCATATATTTGTCGGCATAGACCGGCGCGATACCGCGTCGGGTAGAACCGAATTTTTTGTCTGCCAGTCTGTCCTCTTCCAGAATGTCACGCATCTTGTGATACGGCATGCAGATCGTCGCGCGGTCACTGATGACCAGATGTTTCGGCGTGATCTCAATGCCCTTGTCGCGCAGCATTTTAATCTCGTTGAAAAGATGCTCGAGGTCGATGACCATGCCCGGCCCCATCACGTTGACGGTCTCGTCACGCAGAATGCCCGACGGCAGCAGGTTCAGAATGAACTTGCCCTTTTCGTTGACGACGGTATGCCCGGCATTGTTGCCACCCTGATAGCGGATGACGATATCATATTTTTCGCTCAGAAGGTCGACCATGCGGCCCTTGCCTTCATCACCCCAGTTTGTTCCTACCACAGCTGTTAACATTGTGCTACCTCCTTATATCTCTGGTATTGCTCTATGGATTTCGCCGTACGCGCTTTGCGAAAGCAGCGCGCAGAGCGCTGTAATCATTTGAAATTTTTGCGGTTTTGCCTGCCTGCCGCGCCTATACGTTGATCTCAACCTCCGCGCCCACAAGCTCCGCGTTTGCGTCGAGAACCGGCTGCACATAGTCCGCCAGGAACCGCGTCACCTGCTGCGGCGCGCAGCCCACGAACTTGCGCACATCGAGTACCGCCGCGAGACTCTCCTCGGTCAGACCGAAGCGTTCGTCCGCGAGAAGCAGTGAAAGCAGATTGTTTTCCTTGCCCTCCGCCTTGACAGCCTTTGCCGCCTGCTGGGAATACTGCCGGATGATCTCGTGCAGCTCCTGCCGATCACCGCCGCGGCTGACCGCATCCATGAGGATGTTCTCGGTCGCGATAAACGGCAGTTCCTCCCGCAGATGCTTTGCCATAACCTTGTCGTAGACCGTTCCCCCGGTGATAACGTTGATCGCCAGCGAAAGGATGCCGTCGGCAGCCAGGAAAGTTTCCGGTATCGTAATTCGGCGGTTCGCGGAGTCGTCCAGCGTCCGCTCGAGCCACTGATTGGCGGCGGTATCCGCGGTATTGCCTGTACAATTGATGATGTAGCGGGAAAGCGATACGATTCGCTCGCTGCGCATCGGGTTACGCTTATATGCCATGGCGGAGGAACCGACCTGTCCGCTCTCGAACGGTTCGTCGAATTCCTTCATATGCGCCATCAGACGCAGATCGACCCCCATCTTGCTCGCGCTTTGCGCGATGCCGCTGAGTACCTGCAGAACAAAGTTGTCAACCTTGCGGGAATAGGTCTGTCCGGAAACCGGCATGCAGGCTTCAAAACCCATCTTCGCCGCGATCTTTCGTTCCAGCTCTCTGACCTTGTCCTGATCACCCGCAAACAGCTCCAAAAAGCTTGCGCCTGTACCTGTCGTACCCTTGCAGCCAAGCAGTTTTAAATGCGCCAGTTCAAATTCCAGACGTTCGTAGTCCATCAGGAAATCCTGCAGCCACAGGCAGGCGCGTTTGCCCACCGTCGTCGGCTGCGCCGCTTGAAAATGCGTATAGGCAAGCGTCGGTGTGTCTTTTTCACGCTCTGCGAAATCCGCCAGCGCCCGCATCAGGCTGACCAACAGCTTCTTGATCTGTAACAGCCCTTCTTTCATCTGCAGGATATCGGTATTGTCGCCGACAAAGCAGCTCGTCGCGCCAAGATGAATGATCGGCGCGGCAGTCGGACAGAGCTCCGCGTAGGTGTGGATATGCGCCATGACGTCGTGCCGCAGCTTCTTTTCGTAATCGGCTGCTTTGGCATAGTCGATGTCATCAATATGCTGCTTCATTTCGTCGATCTGCGCGTCCGTGATTGCGAGTCCGAGCTCCTTTTCGCTCTCAGCCAGCGCGATCCAGAGTCTGCGCCAGGTGGAAAACTTGTTGTCCGGGCTGAAGATGCGCTGCATCTCCTTGGACGCGTATCTGCCGCAAAGCGGATTTTCGTAAATTTCTTTATGCATGGTTCGTCTCCTTTTTGGTGAGGGCAGCTTCTATCAGCCCCAGGAACAACGGATGTGCTTTATTCGGCCGGCTCTTGAATTCCGGGTGGAACTGCACACCGATATAAAAATCATTTTGCGGAATCTCAACGGTCTCCACGATGTTGCCGTCCGGGGACGTACCGCTGATGACCAGTCCACCTTCCGCCAGAGTTTCCCGATATAGATTATTGAACTCGTAGCGATGGCGATGACGCTCCGAGATCTCCTCCGTGCCGTAGCAGCGGTACATCTGCGTACCCTCCACGATCTTGCAGGGATAAGCACCCAAACGCAGCGTGCCGCCCTTGTCGATCTGATGACTCTGATCCGGCAGGAAATCGATGACCTTGTACTTGCTCAGCTCGTCAAATTCTCCGGAATTCGCGTCCTCCATGCCGCAGACATGTCTGGCGAAGTCGATGACCGCAACCTGCATGCCCAGGCAGATGCCCAGATACGGAAGATTGTGCGTCCGGCAGTAAGCGGCGGTCAGGATTTTGCCCTCGATCCCGCGATTGCCGAAGCCGCCCGGAACGATCACGCCGTCACACTGCGACAGGATGTTTTCCACCGTCTGCTCGTTGATGCTCTCGGAGTCGATCCACTCGATCTCGATATTGGTACCGTAGGCATAGCCCGCATGCCGCAGCGCCTCGGCTACCGAAAGATACGCGTCGTGCAGCTGGACGTACTTGCCGACCAGCCCGATGGTCACACTGCGCTCCGCGCTGTGAATCTTGTCAATCAGCGCTTTCCAGTCCGCGAGGTCCGGCGCCGGTGCTTCGATACCGAGCTCTCTGCATACGATGTCCGAGAAATGATGCGCTTCCAGCATCAACGGTGCTTCATACAGTACCGGGATGGTGATGTTTTCGATGACACAATCCGGCTTGACATTGCAGAACAGCGCGATCTTCCTGAAAATACTTTCTTCCAGCTTTTCGTCAGCTCTGAGGACGATGATGTCCGGCTTGATGCCGAGTCCCTGCAGATTCTTGACGGAGTGCTGTGTCGGCTTGCTCTTGTGCTCGTCTGAGCCGCGCAGATACGGCACCAGTGTCACGTGGATGAACAGCGCGTTGCCCGGACCGACCTCCAGTCCGACCTGACGAATCGCCTCCAGGAACGGCTGGCTTTCAATATCTCCGGTCGTGCCGCCGACTTCCGTGATGACCACGTCTGCGTCGGTCGCGCGTCCGACATTGTAAATAAACGATTTGATTTCATTGGTAATATGGGGGATCACCTGTACGGTCTCGCCGAGATATTCGCCCCGGCGCTCCTTGTTCAGCACATTCCAGTACACCTTGCCGGAGGTCAGGTTGGAGAACCGATTCAGGTCTTCATCGATGAATCGCTCATAGTGTCCGAGGTCGAGGTCGGTTTCCGCGCCGTCCTCGGTGACGAATACCTCGCCATGCTGGTACGGGCTCATCGTCCCGGGATCTACATTGATATACGGGTCTAATTTTTGTGCCGCAACCTTGAGTCCGCGCTCCTTGAGGAGTCTGCCCAGCGACGCTGCGGTAATGCCTTTGCCGAGACCTGACACAACCCCTCCGGTCACAAAAATAAATTTTGTCTGTCTGGCGGCTTGCTTGCTTGCGGTTTGATTGGTGCTTTGTTTCATGGTGATGCCTCTTCCTTTTTTCGTTTCTCTCGTCTCTTCGCTCTCAAAAACAAAAATAAGGGCACGAATTGACGGAACCCTCACGACCAGCCAATTCACAACCTTATCCTTTGCATCATGATTTACTTTTTTCTTTTTAACAGAGATATTTTACAGATTTTCAGTACATTTGTCAACGTTTTTCACAAAAAAATATGTGTTTTTTTGTGTATTACCACGATATGGAAAGACTGCTGCCGCTGTGCGCACTGCCTTGCCTGCACGCACCCTGCACGCACGCAAGTAAAAACACAAGGAAGCTAACAAGGTACGCAAAACGAAATCACAATAAAAAGTCCGGAACATCTGTTTACTTTTTGTTCGTTTTATGGTAAACTGTTCGCAAGAGAACGAACGGAACGCATATACTACGCAGGGGAGCCCCACGTCGGCAGCCGTTCACAGCGATCAGAAAACGAAAAGGAGCAGTGCGATGTTAAAAGAACGAGAACAAAAAATTCTGGATTATATGAAAGCGGAGATCAAGACCAAAGGATATCCGCCGACAGTCAGGGAAATCTGCACTGCTTTGCATATCAAATCCACCTCGACTGCGCATAAGGACATCGAGAGCCTCGTCAGACAGGGCTATCTGGTCAAGGACCCTTCTAAACCGCGCGCGCTGATGGTCGTGGACCCGCAGGAGGCTTTCGGTCACATCCCGGCAGGTAAGGCTGCCGCCGCACCGGCACAGGATGCGGGCGCTGCTTCGGTACAGACCGTTCCGGATGTCGTCGAGATCCCGGTCGTCGGCCGCGTCGCCGCAGGGAAACCGATCCTCGCCGACGAGAACATCGAGGACAGCTTCCCGGTACCGTCCCGCTACGCCGCAAAGGGCACGAACTTCATGCTCCGCGTACGCGGCGAGAGCATGATCGAAGCCGGTATCATGGATGGTGACTTGATTCTTGTACAGCAGACCGAAACCGCAAACAACGGCGAGATCGTCGTCGCCATGATCGACGGGTTTGAGAGTGAAGCGACCGTCAAGACCTTTTACCGCGAGAACGGCCATGTCAGACTCCAACCGGAGAACCACACCATGAGCCCGATCATCGTCGAGGATGTCCGCATCATGGGCAAGGTCAAGGGCGTGTTCCGCTATTTCAGCTAAGCTTATCGCTGCTGCCCCTGTCTATCGTAAATACAAAAGAACTGTCCTACAGCTGATACATCTTTTTCATCACCGCTGTGAGACAGTTCCTTTTTTTGTTATGCGGGAAATATCACGCTGTGACATTTCGAAATAACTGTAAAAGCGCCTTGTGAAGCGGCGCAGCAATCATCCGATGACCAATGGGACCAAGAGCGGTACGACGATGCACATCAGTGCGCCGGTACAGAATGAATACACCAAAGTTTCCTGATTGCAGGAGCGTTCAACGATCGGCATGCAGACATCCATCGCAGAGACGCCGGGAATCGCTGTCGCTTCAATATAACCGATCTTTTGCGCTGCCAGTGGAATGATGATGATGCCAAGGGTCTCGCGGATGACATTGTACATAAATGAAATCGCGCCGGCAACCGCATGTCCCGCCTCAGTGATCATGCTCGGCGCAAGCGTATACCAGCCGAAGCCCGCGCTGACGGCTACCGCTTCGCCGACCGTCAGCGGCGAGAGTAATCCATACAGGACGCCCGCCAGCAAACTGCCCGCCACAGCTGCGAACGGGAAGAACAATACCCGAAAGCCAATCGTCTTCAGATTTTCTACCACGGTTCCCGAAAGCCCCATGCTGAAGCCGACCAGACCAAGCAGGATACAGATGCCGATCGTCAACCATGTGCCTGACATATTTTGAAACATCTGCAGGTCGGAGAAGAAACGCGGTACGACATAATAGCCGCCCAGCATGCCGATGATCACAAAGGTTAGAATCAGCAGAGTCGTCTTGGCACCGGAGCCATGTTCCGCCTCGGCCGTTTCAACCTCGGCTGTCTTTGCTTCCTCAAAAGCCTCGACGGCGGATACCGCATTCTCCGCGGCGATTTCCAGTTCCTCCGCGATCTCTGACACTGCAGCAACCTCTTTCTCAGCCGTTGTCACACAGCTTTTTTCGCGTACGACCGGCAATGCGTGGCGATCAATTCCGACAATCTTGCGTGTCACAAACACCGCAAGCATGCTGCCGCCCACCGTCAACAGTGTAATCAAAACGGACTGCAGCCCGATGGTTCCGAGATTCGATGTAACCTCTTCATTCGCTCCCATGCGCAGCCCCATCACGCAGACGAGCAGATAGATCACGATATTCAGCGCCCGGTCAATAAACGAAAAGCTTGCTGCATGCGCGCGCAGCTTCGACGCGGCGGCATAGCAGATAAGCATAATCGTCCAATATAATATTAACAATAGCATGTTATTCCCTCGAATTTCATGATGCTTTAGAGTTACAGGTTAATCATGATCGGCACCATGATCGGCACCAAAAAGCTCATTGTCACGCCGGTCACAAAGCCGTAGGTCACGCCCCTGCCCTGTGTCGCGCGATTGATGATCGGCAGACAGACATCCATCGCCGGCGCGCCCGGAACGCAGGCTGCCTCGATACAGCCGACCTTCGCGGCAATCAGCGGCAGCAGCAGGATACTGAACACCTCTCTCATCACATTATGCAAGAACGAAATCGCGCTTGCCGTCAGATACCCTGCCTCCATGATGATGCCCGGCGCCAGCGAATACCAGCCAAAGCCCGCGCCGATTGCCAGAGATTCCGGCAGACTCAGCTTAAACAACAGACCGCAGAGCGCTGCGCCGATCAGCGTACCGACAATGCAGGCCAGCGGGAATACCAGAATGCGCAGACCCGCCTCTTTCATCATCGACAAAACGGTACCCTCCAGCCCCAGATCCAGACCGACGAAAACCATCAGAATACACAGCCCGATCTTGATGCCAAGGCTCGCCGCGCTGTCAAATGCCGCGATGTTTTCCCCGAACAGCGGTCTGGCGACCAGATAGCCGAGCGCCATACCGAGAATGACCGAGCACAGGATAATCAGCGTCATCTTGTTCATGCCGCCCTTCTCTGCCTCTGTTTCCTCCTCCATGGCGGTTTCCGCAAGCTCCTCGCTGTGCAGCGCTGCAATCTGCGCATTCTTGGTAAATCCGAGCGCTTTTCTCGCCAGAAACAGGAAAATCAGTGAACCGAGCATCATCGCGATGGTCATAACAAAAGACGCGAGTCCGATGGTTCCCAGATTCGCAATGATCTCCTCGTTCGCACCCATACGTGCGCCCATCAGCAGCACCAGCAGTACGATAGCCATCGTCTGGATCGTGCCCGTCCAGCCGAGTTTGTCCCGATACGCCCGCACCCTGCTGCCGACGATCCCGCTGACAACGATAATGCCGATATACAAAATAATGTCTGACATAGTATCTCTTCTTCTCCTCCAACTTTTTTCAACTAATGCCGCTAAAACCGCTCAGACCCATATTGCCAGTCGATGGTCTGATGCTGCCCGTTCCTTTTATTTTACTCTATTTCAGTCGGAATGTCACTCTATTTCCGACCAAATATCACGCATATTTTCACAGAAGCTGCGCTTATTTTTTACACGCATGCCGCTTGTGCAGACTGCGGAAGCATGATACAATAAGGGTATCAATCAATTCCGGGATTTCCGCTCATGGATGAAAAAGGAGGTACTCTACTATGCTGCATGAAGTTAGTTTCAAATCTTTTAACGAACGTGATACGGTTTACGGCTGGATCTACGTGCCGGCATGTGCGCCGAAGGGCATCGTACAGCTGATCCACGGCTTCGGCGAACATTCCCGCCGCTATTTTCATATGATCGTAAGCTTCATGGAGGCCGGTTATATCGTTGCCGCCGATGACCACGTCGGACACGGCAAGACCGCGCTCGAAAACAACACCTGGGGCGACTGGGGACATCAGGGCTTCCATACGATGATGGAGGACGAGCATCAGCTCAAAGCACTTGTCTGCGAGCTTTATCCGAACCTGCCGTACTTCCTCTACGGTCACAGCATGGGTTCGATGATCGCACGCGACTTTATGACCAAATACGGTGAAGAGCTGAGCGGCGTCACCCTCTGCGGCACCTGTGGTGTATTTCCGATTGCGGAGGAAACCATCGCCAAGATTGACAGGCTGATCGATGCGGGACAGGGCGATGCAGCCGACCCGGAGCTGGGCGGCGAGCTGCTCGGCTGGATGTGCGGACGCTGCGGCGAGATCAAGATCGGCAACGAGTGGATCTGCCACGACCCTTATGTCCAGCAGGATCATGCGGCGGACCCGTTTGATGCGTTCACCAAACCGACCACCAACCGTTCGATGAAATATTTCGTGGAAATGATCCAGTCCATCGAAGGAAAGGAATGGGCCGCCAAGGTGCCGACGGAGCTTCCGATCTACAACATCGCCGGCGATCAGGACCCGGTCGGCATGTACGGCGAGGGGGTTTATCAGGTATCCAACTGGCTGGCTGAGACCGGGCATGAAGATGTAACGACCGAGCTTTATACCGGATTCCGTCATGAGATACACAACTATGCGGAGATCAAAGACGACGTCGCGGACGGCATCATCGAATTCATGGACGAAGTACTGACGGAGGGTCTGATCGACTAGGGCGCATCTGCAGCAAGTCTCATATCGGTTTCCCCCGGCGCTCTGCACGGAATGCCGGGGGTTTTCGCAGTGATTTTGCCAATGTTTTTCCAAAAAAATCTTGACAAGCAGCCCCTTTTCCCTTATGATAGAAAATTGAAAAGAACATCTTTAAATCGGTACAGAGAGACCGGCAAGATTGACATTATGACTCCGCAGCGGTTTTGCGGGGGTTTTCGGTATGGTCTTGCAAATGCAGGGCTGTTTTTTTTATCGAAAGCGCCTGCCGCGGAAAACGTAAAACAAACAAAACGAGATGTTCCTTCCAAATGCATACATATTCAGGAGGACAATCATGAAAACACAACACGAAGCTATCTACAACGCGCGTGAGCTGGGAACCGGCAAAACGCTGGTGCTCGGTCTGCAGCACATGTTCGCCATGTTCGGTGCAACCGTTCTGGTGCCGATCATCACAGGACTGAGCATTTCCACGACTCTGCTGTTCGCGGGTCTTGCGACCCTGTTCATGCACTTTGTGACCAAAAATAAAGTGCCGGTATTCCTCGGCTCTTCCTTTGCTTTCCTCGGCGGCTATGCAGCAGTCAAGGAAGCGGGCGTGGCAGCCGGCATGACCGAAGCCAAGGCGCTGACCTATGCCTGCATCGGCGTAGCCTGTGCAGGACTGCTGTATCTGGTGCTCTCTGCGATCTGTAAGGCGTGGGGCTCTTCCAACGTCATGAAATACTTCCCGCCGGTCGTAACCGGTCCGATCATCATCGCAATCGGATTAAACCTGGCGCCGTCTGCAATCAACAACTGCAGCGCCAACTGGTGGATCGCGCTGGTCGCTATCGTCGTCGTCATCATCTGTAATATCTGGGGTAAAGGGATGGTTAAGATCATTCCGATCCTGCTCGGTGTCATCGCTTCCTATGCGGTTGCGGCAGTCAGCAACAACGTAGACTTCACACTGGTCAAGGAAGCTGACTGGTTCGGTCTGCCGATCATCTGGCAGAACACCGGATTATCTGTATTCACAAACGGCGATACTGACTGGGGCATGGTTCTGACCTCTGTGATCACCATCGTACCGATCGCATTCGCGACCATGATGGAACACGTCGGCGACATCTCCGCCATCGGCGGTACGGTCGGCAAGAACTTCATCAAGGACCCGGGCCTGCACAGAACACTCATCGGTGACGGTATCGGCACTACAGTCGCATCGCTCTTCGGCGCACCGGCAAACACCACCTACGGTGAAAACACCGGCGTACTGGCGCTGACCAAGGTCTACGACCCGTTCGTTATCAAGCTGGCAGCCATCTACGCAATCGCGCTTTCTTTCTCACCGAAATTCGCGGCTATCATCGAAGTCATGCCGACTGCGACCATCGGCGGTGTATCTCTGATCCTGTACGGTATGATCTCCGCGATCGGCGTCAGAAACGTCGTAGAGAACAAGACCAACTTCCAGGAGTCCAGAAACGTTATCGTTGCGGCGCTGATCCTCGGTCTGGCGGTTGGTATCAACTTCTCCGAAGCAGGTGCGATTCCGATCGTCATCGGCAGCATCACCATCAACATGACCGGTCTTGCTGTTGCATCCATCGTCGGCATCGTGCTCAATGCTGTACTGCCGGGCAAGGATTATCACTTCGCAGAGGAACCGGACGAAACGTTGGCATCCTCCCTCGGTAAATACTAAAAACAGGAAATATGAAAACTACGAAAAGGCTTACAACAAGACTTTCCTTGAAAAAATACAATCACGTAAAAAGCCGCTGGATACCCCGGCGGCTTTTTCAAACAAAAACAAAAAGCGCTGCGCATATGCGGCGCAGGCCTTACATCAGAATCATGGAGAAACATGGAGGAACCACGATGATTATAAAAGCAGAACTCATGACAGCGGAGGATATGAACCGCGCCCTCAAACGCATCTCCCATCAGATCATTGAACATAATCACGGCGCGCAAAACATCGTCCTGCTCGGCGTGAAACGCCGCGGTCTGCCGCTCGCACAGCGTCTGGCAAAAAATATCCTCGCCATCGAAGGCATTGCCGTTCCGGTCGGCGAACTGGACATCACGCTCTATCGCGATGATCTGACCGAGCTCCAGCCGGATCCGGTCATTCATCCGAGTCATATCGCCTTTGACATCAACGGCAAGGACGTCATCCTCGTCGATGACGTCCTCTATACCGGCAGGACGACCCGCGCGGCCATGGACGCAGCTGCCAAGCATGGTCGCGCGGCTACCATCCAGCTCGCGGTGCTGATCGACCGCGGGCACCGCGAGCTCCCGATCCGCGCCGACTACGTCGGCAAGAATGTGCCGACGGCGAAATCCGAGCTGATCGCCGTCAATGTCATGGAGATCGACGGCGCCGAAGGCGTATCACTGATGGAGTGAGCAAAGCACCAGTTCGCCCTGAATGTTCATTTCCCCATCTGCCTTGATGGTGCGGAAGATATATTTACGGTCTGCCGGAACGCCGTACTGCGCCACATCTGCCTCGCGCAGCAGGATCGCATCGCTGCGCAGGATCGTCAGCACATCACCCAGCGGCGCCTCTTTGCTGTAATGCACGCGCACGAAACTGACGCGATGCGTGCCCGCCGCCAGCTCCGGCACATAGTCGCAGAGCACATCTAAATAGTACGTATTGTTCATATGTCCGTTATAGTCCAGATCACTGTAGCGGACTTCTTTTTGCCCGACCATCTGCATGGCGGTCAGTGTCTCCTTGTCGATGCGGAATTTTTCGTGGATCAGCTCCTGATAATCGCCCATCCAGTAGTTTCCAAAATCCACCGCATCAACCTTGAGAATCTTACGGCTCGCGAGATCCACCAGGGTCCACTGCGTCGCCGCAAACGCAACCGTCTCCGACCCGCGCATCAGCACGTAATTGCGCAAGAATGTCGCCCGCGTGCTCGGGCAGGGCCAGGAGCTGGAAATCATACAGTCATTGAGCCGCGTCTGTCCCGGGATTGCCAGATCCACGCGTGCCAGCATCAGCGCCTGCCCCGCGTCCACCAGATCCGTATAGGACGGTTTCTGCGCCTCCATCTGATTCGACGCCGCCTCCTGCATCAGCTGCCAGAGCCCGGACGGTTTGCCGATCTCATTGCGATCGACCCGGTAGGTATCCAGCCTGCAGCTTTCCCGATATTGTGTTTTTTCCATCTCACTTTCCCCTTTCCCTTACTTGATCTTCAGTGTACGCAGATACGCCTTCGTCTCCGGCGCGATCCGATAGCTCTCGATGGCCTTTTGGATTGACTTGTTCTGCACCCAAGGTGTCAGCGTCCGCGCTTCAAACAGCCCGATCGTCCGCTCATACTGCTTGATCAGCGCGAAGCTGTAATACCATGCGATCGCCATGTTGACATAGTATTCCTCGCTGTGGATCGCCGCCAGCCGCGCAAGGTCCGTCTGCGCAAAGGTTTCCTCCTCCAGGAAAAACGTCAGCAGCGTCACGATCGCGAATCGCACGCGGTAAGTCTCTTCGCTCGCCAGCCACGGCAGCACGGTCTCCCGCACACGCGCAAGGTCACTTGCGAAAATCTTCGGCGGCAGCATGTCGCAGGTCGCCCAGTTGTCAATGTATGGCAGGAAACGATCTATCAGCCGCAAAGCCTCATCCGCCGTCTCTGACAGCACACCGATCAGCAGCCCATGCAGGCAGTTTTCTTCGTAATATTTGTGCGGAAGCGCCTCCAAAAACGCACGTGCCGTTTCCGGCGTCTGCTTCCATACGGTTTTGGCATAAGCGCGCATACGCGGCACGCGCACGCCGATAATCGTTTCCTTATCAACATTCGGTATCAGTTTTGCATGAAAATCCCGGTAGTTCTCATCCTGCATGGCGAAAAGCGCTGCCCGGATCTCGGCCACCGCCTGTGCCTGATGCTGTTTCTGTGCTTGCATTATCCTCACCTGCTTTATCCTTGTCTACGATCCGTTTTGCACATCTTTTTTCGTTGCCACTGCCTCTATATGTCGAAGGTCGCGTCAATAGCCTTGAGCAGCGCATTGCGCAGCCCGTTTTCCTCCAACGCGGCAACACCGCGAATCGTCACGCCGCCCGGCGAGCAGACCTGATCCTTGAGCACGCCCGGATGCAGCCCGGTTTCCAGCTGCAGCTTCGCGGTACCCTCCATACCGCAGGCCGCCAGCGTGTAAGCCTGCGTTCTCGTTAATCCATGCTTCACGCCGCCGTCTCCGAGCGCCTCGATGACCATCGCCATAAACGCCGGACCGCAGCCTGACATGGCATTTGCGGCGCCCATCTGTGCAAACGGCAGCTTCATGTAGAGACCGAGACCGCAGAGCAACTCCTCCAGCAGTGCTTCCTCCTCTCCAGTCAGATTGTTTTGCTCCTCCACCAGCAATACACCGCTGCAAATGGAGACCGGCGTGTTGGGAACGATGTACTGATAATGCGTGTCCGTCGGCAGGAGGGGTTTTGCACGTGCAAAGTTCCATCCGAACGCGACGCTGACGATAAGTTTTCCTGCCAATGCACCGCCGAGCTGCCTGTAAACAGCTTCGATCTGATACGGCTTGCACGCCATGATCACGATTTCAGCGTTTGCCGCTGCCTCCTCCGGCGATGCACAGGGGGTAAATCCGATGCGCGCGGCATTGTCCCGCAATTTATCCTGATTCGGCGCATAGGCGTATAGGTCCTCGCGCTTGACCTTACCCGCGCGCAGCAAACCGACAGCCATTGCCTGTGCCATATTCCCCATACCGATAAAACCGATTTTTTTCATCTTCGTTTCCTCTTTTCTTCGTACTTATTCTTACTTCAAATCCAGCTCCACCGGGCAGTGATCAGAGCCGGTCACCTCTGTATGGATTTTTGCGTCCTCGAGTCTGTCCTTGAGTTCCTCCGAAACCAGGAAGTAGTCAATTCTCCATCCGGAGTTTCTTTCTCTGGCCTTGAAGCGATAGGACCACCACGAATACACCTCCGTCATGTCCGGATAAAAATAGCGGAACGTGTCGATGAAGCCGCTATCCAAAAGCGCTGTCATCTTGCCGCGCTCCTCGTCGGTGAATCCGGCATTTCTGCGATTTGTCTTTGGATTCTTGAGGTCGATTTCTTTGTGCGCGACGTTCATATCGCCTGTCACGATGACCGGCTTGGTCTTTCGCAGTTCACAGAGATAATCCCGGAACGCATCCTCCCAAGTCATGCGGTAATCCAGTCGCGCCAGCTCATTCTGTGAATTCGGCGTATAGACGTCCACCATATAAAAATCTGCGAACTCCAGCGTGATCACGCGACCTTCCTTATCGTGTTCCTCGATATCGATGCCGTAATGTACGCTGCACGGTTCCTCTTTGGTAAAGATGGCTGTGCCGGAATAACCTTTTTTCTCGGCATAGTTCCAGTACTGATGATAGCCCGGCAGCTCCATCTCGATCTGCCCTGCCTGCAGCTTGGTCTCCTGCAGACAAAAGATATCGGCGTCGGCCGCCGTAAAAAACTCCATAAAGTTTTTGCCCATGATCGCTCGCAGACCATTGACATTCCAAGAAATCAGTTTCATTTTTTCTATCCTTTCCGCCACGCGTCCGCTTTCGCGGTGGTATGCATGCTTGTGTCTGTCTCCTTATTGCACTCGATTCGCTGCCGCCTTGCAGTCTTTCATGCCTCTTGACCGGCTTGTACCGCATCGCTGACGGTCGGCAGGCCGCGCGCCTGCATCAGCGCCTCACCCCAGTCGCTGAGACTTTCGAGGATCGGCATCAGCCTGTCGCAGAGCGTCGTCGTGGAATACTCCACGCGGATCGGCACTTCCATATATTCCTTGCGGATGACCAGTCCCTCTTCCTCCAGCTCGCGCAGCGAACTTGCCAATACGGTGTTGGATATCCCGTCCATTTTGCGGCGCAGCTCGTTGTAGCGCAGCGTGCCGCGGTTGTTCAGCGCGCAGATGATCTGCATCTTCCACTTCCCGCCGATGATCGACATCGCGTAATTCAGCGGGCATTTGTCCAGACAGGGACATGCATAATGCGTCTCTAACATAGCGTCTCCTCCATCATCGCCTATTTGCGATATTTTCTTTTCAAGGGCTGCTTCTAAAAATCTTTCTGCATCAAATCGTCTTTTTGCGATTCTGCAGCAAGCAGGTCAGTTTTTCCTTACCTGCTCAGGTTTTTTTGCGTGCTTGCAATTTGTTTCGCTTGCTACTATAATTATACCAAGTAAGAAAAAAAGAGCAAGTTTATTTTCGGAACATTTTTCGTGTGCCGGACAAAACTTGCAGAACGGAGCAAAATTTATGGAAATCTATTTACAGGGTCTGACGATGGGACTGGCTTATGTCGCGCCCATCGGTCTGCAGAATCTGTTTGTCATCAATACCGCGCTGACACAGCGCAAGAGCCGCGTCTACGCGACCGCGTTGATCGTCATTTTCTTCGATGTGACGCTGGGACTGGCGTGTTTCTTTGGCATCGGCGCAATTATGAGCGCTTCTCCGATCTTGGAAATGATCATTCTCGGCATCGGTTCGCTGATCGTTATCTGGATCGGCATCGGACTGGTGCGGGCGCATGACACCATGGACACCAGCACCAAGGTCGATATCCCGATCGTCAAGGTCATTACGACCGCCTGCGTCGTGACCTGGTTTAACCCACAGGCGCTGATCGACGGCTCGATGATGCTCGGCGCGTTCAAGGCAACCCTGCCCGCGGGCACAGACTTCTTCTTCGTCGGCGGCTTTGCCAGCGCCTCTGTCCTGTGGTTCCTGAGCATTTCGACCATTATCTCCCTGTTCAGCGCCAAATTCACCGACAAGGCCCTGCGCATCATCAATGTTATCTGCGGCTGTGTCATCATCTTCTACGGGCTAAAGCTCGCGTGGAGCTTCATGCAGCTTATCCTGCCGTATTTCAGCGCTTAGCACCGCGCCGCGCGGCAAATCGGTGTGCGAAGTGCTGCGGGACGCGGTACTGCCTTTGCGCTTGCCGCAGTATCGCGCGGCTATGCCAAGGGGCACTGCGGCAAACGTCCGCGGTAAGGGAACTTTGCTGCCACACCGCGCGGCGAGGGGTACTGCGGCAATTCAGCGCGCTGCGGCAGTTAAAACAAAAATATTTTCATTTTCCCGAATAAAGTTCTTGAAAAAGTCTGCAATTAGTGCTACAATATACAAGTCGGCAATCGAAACACAAATTTGATTGCAGACGCCGGGATGTGGCTCAGCTTGGTAGAGCG
This sequence comes from uncultured Eubacteriales bacterium, assembly GCA_900542245.1. Classification (GTDB taxonomy): domain Bacteria; phylum Bacillota; class Clostridia; order Peptostreptococcales; family Anaerovoracaceae; genus CAG-238. The sequence continues at coordinate 348 of UQMQ01000037.1, read as the reverse complement.
TTGCGTTCGGGACGCAAAGGCCGCTGGTTCGAATCCAGTCATCCCGACCAGAATAAAACCCTTGGAATTGCACAGTTCCAAGGGTTTTTGCTTGTCTTATTTTTGTAAATACTTTCAAATTTTAAGGCAAAAAAGGTGCCTTTTTGTGCCTTTAGGTGTTGCACCTACTGTTGCACTATTACGAGATAAAGTGGAAAAGCATTTTGATGTTTCAAAAGCATTCATCAAAAGTTCATTGCTCTTCCCTTTCAGGCTCTAAAATATAATCAAATTTTAAAACAAAGAAAGACCATTGTCATGTTGGAATTTTTGAAAAAAATAATGTAAATAAAAAGCTTCTCTACTTTT
>UQMQ01000036.1 GCA_900542245.1 uncultured Eubacteriales bacterium | reverse complement strand
GTAAAATAAAAATCATAGAAGTCGCCGCCGACCTCTTTGGCAGTATCCATGCACGCAAAGATCTCAAACTCCTTGCGGTTCGGATACGGCGGGAACACCGTCGGTATCGCAGAATGCTGGATCGTCTGCGCGAATTCCAGCTCCTGATCGATGCGGGCCGCCGCCTCTGCAATATAACGTTTCAGTGTCAGTACCGTCTCGTTGATGTCATCGGACAGCGAAGCGAATTCCTCATTGCCGCGCACATCGACGACCACATCCAGATTGCCGCCGGTGATCTGCTCCAGCGAACGGTTGACCTTGCGCATATTGTCCACGATCAGCTTCTTGATCAGGAAGTAGACCACAATGAACAGCATGCCGAAGATGACAAATTCCATGAATACCGTCACATAGACCGCAATATCCCGCGAGAACAGCAATTCGCTCTGCGGCATCGCCGCAACGACATAATAGCCTTCCTCCACCACATAGGCACAGTAGGACGGTTCGCCATACACATCTGCCGTAAATGGCTCGCCCTCTGCCATCTTCTCCCGGTCGATATGCAGACCGGAGACTGCAAGGTTCTGCCCCTCTCTGCCATGTCTGTCACTGACGATCTTCCAGTCCTCATCAGCGATAATGATGCAGCCGTTCTCTCCGACGTGCCGATTGCGCGTCACCCCGATTACGGTGTCATCGATATCCCGCTGGAATCGCGCAGCGTCATAGGCTGCCTGCACAAAGCCGCCGTTTTTGAGCCGGACACCGGCGTATTTGCGTGAAATATCAGGATTGCTCGAGGTCGGCATGTAGCTCTGCACATATTCTCTGGTCGCGCCGCGCAGCAGGACCAGAAACTCCGCGGACTGCTTCCCGCCGCGCATATCATAATGGAGAAAACTCGCGTACGTCGAGGCGGTGATGATGCCGCCCTCGTCGATCAGATTGAGCTCCGGGATATCGTAGGTCTCGCCCAGCGCCTTGAGTCTGTCGGAATCCACCGTACGCCCGGCGTCCACATCCGCATTGATCTCCGCCGCGATGCGCTTCGTGAGGCGCAGCAGATTTTCATTCGAAGCGTCCAGCACATCCGCACAGACATCCTGCAGATTCAGTTCCACCAGATCATGCGCTTCGTTGATTGCCAGTCCCGTCTGCAGCGTCCAGGTAAACAGCGTTGTCATTAAAAATCCCGCTGTCACGCAGGCCAGCAGCCAGCGCTGGAAGGTCTGGGAAATATTTTTAAGCTCCTGTCGCACTGCTTTCCGCCTGTCGTCGGACAGGACGGAGAGCAGCGCCGCAGCCAGCATGACCGCCAGCCCGTTGACTGCGATCATCGGCAGCGAACAGGTCCTGACAAAGGTAAACGCGGTGCGCGCGTCCGACATGTTCGTCAGGAACACCATCAGCATATGTACGACCTCCATGATGACGCCCGCCGCCAGCGCATAATACCAGCGCGGTTTTTTGTCTTCAAACATATACTTGCGCAGCGCTGCCGCGAACAGTCCCGCCAGTACCGTCGATACGCTGCAGGCCAGACGCGTATACGCTCCTGCGCCCCAATAGACGGCAAACCAGCGCTCGACGCCGCCGATCACGCCCGCAAGGATGCCCGCAGGCGCGCCGAATAACAGCCCCGCACAGAGCGGCGCGGCGTCTCGCGCGTTCAGCACCGCGCCGCCGATCTGAATGCCGCATTCCGTCCCCAGCACAGCCAATCCGCCAAACAGAATACCGATCGACGCCTGTCTGACCCAATATGGTATCTTCGTCAGGTCGAGCCTGCGATTTAAAAAATACAGGGCACCGGACAGCAGGACAGGCAGCATTGCAATCAGTGAAAGCTGAAAAATTGCGATTCCTGTTGATTCCATACTCACTCCAAGGTCAAAATATCCGTCATACCGGTGATCTCAAATACTTCCATAACGCTCTCATTCGCGCCGGTGATCTTCATGCTGCCCTGCCGCGCCATCACGCGATAGGCTGCAAGCAGTACACGCAGCCCTGCCGAAGAGATATATTCCACACCCGCAAAATCAAAGATCAGCGCCTTGACACCATCGACAGATCGCTTCAGCTCTGCCTCCAGCTGTGGTGCAGTCATCGTATCCACGCGGCCGGATACCGCCAGCGTTAACGTTTCGCCTTCCAGTTTTTTGTTAATTTCCATGATCGATTTCCTCCTTATTGGCTTATTGCTTATCTTGTTTGCTATAGATGCGACAGAAGTGCATAAAGACCGCTTGGCGGTCCGATTATGCACTCTGTCTGTCTTACCTGTTATCGTCCTATTTTGTTTTCGTCCAGATTCTGGCCGCATAGCGGCACTGCGGCAGTTTGCTGTAAGCTGCCAGACTGCCGTCTTCGTCATAGACCATCACACGTGCCTTATAGTAGTAGCGCGTACCTTTCGTACCGGCAGTATTGACATAAGTCAGACCGCTGCCGTTGATCTTGCCTTGGTATCCCTTGTTGTAATAGGTCGAACGGAAAAATTTGTACTTGACCGTATAGCCCAGCTCCTTGATGGCATCGATGTCGCCCTCGGTTATCTGCAGGGTCACCTTGACGCTGCCTGCCGTGGTCTTGGTCGAGCTTGCCTTGAGCTTCAGACCCGCGACAAGATCAGCGAGTTCTTCCTCCCGCCGCTCATCGGAAATATCGTTGACCGTCAGCGTTACGATCTTCTGTCCTTCACCGTACAATGCGGTCGCAGCCGCAGTGACAGTAAAATGTACCACGCCTGCCCCGCCGGTCAGTGTGACCTGTCCGTTCTCGTCGATCGTCGCGATCGACGGGTCATCGGAGACATAGCTCAGCTTGCCGTCTCCATCCGTCTTGGCTTTCAGATTAAAGCCGGAGTCATCTACATCACGCTTGTAGCGCGTATACGCCGTTGTGACCGTCTGCCCGCTGCTTCTGACCTTCAAGATAAAGGTTTCGGAATCTGCCGTATAGTCCGCACTGCCCGCTGCTTTGACCGTAATCGTGGTCTCACCGATTGCCTGCGGCGTAACGGTTCCATCCGCGGAAACCGCTGCAACTGCCGGATTGCTTGATTTATAGGTGAGCGCGCTGCCCGCCGGACTGACCGCGTTCAGATTAAATGGCGCATCCCCCAGCAGCACTTCCGTCTTGCGATTGCCGATGGTAATGCTCTGTGCACTCTTCGTGATCTGATAGGTCGTCTCTAAGGTTCCGGCATAGTTTCCCATCATCTGTACATGTACCGTCGCTGTTCCGACCTCTACCGCGTTGCTGACCGTCCAGGTATAATCCAAGCCGTTTTTCAGCGTCTTGCCGGAAGCATCCTTTACCGTAATCGAGCCCGGTTTGTTTTCCTTACCCGTATAGACGCGATTCGCCGGCTGTTTGACAGAAAAACCACTCAAATCGCGCGATGGCGCAATCGTGAACGGTACTAACGTGTAGTCCGTATACTGCCCCATGCCCATCACCATCGCATAGGCGGTGCCGCCCTCGGTATTGCCGATATAGCGCACCTTGTAGTCCACGCCCTCCGTCAAACTGCGACCGCTGTGCGAAACCTGCACCTGAGGCGTGACCGGCTGTCCGTTACGGTAGGTATATTCTGTATTTCCGGCAATGACAGCCTGTGCGTCAACCATCGAGTTTGGAGAAGTTGACATGGGATTTTGCTGCACATACCATACATTCGAGTCGGTCCGACCGTTCATGCCGTCCACCTTGCCGCCGGACGAATACTGCCAGAATGCGTAAGCGTTGCCGTAGTCGCAGCGCTTGTTGTACTGCGCGACCCAGATCGGGTAGCGCTGGCTGAGCTGTCTGCCGTCAACGGTTTTGTTCAGGAAATTCAGATTTGCGTATACGCCTGCCTCGAAGCGGCTGTTTTCCTCAATGTAATCGCAAAACGCCCGCGCGTTCTCGGTCGCCTCGATCTTAGAGATCGTACCACTGAGAAATCTGCCTTTGGAGGAGGTCGAAAACTCATAGTCCATGAAAATCGGCAGGTCAAGGTCATAGTTTCCCAAAAGCTCTAGAGTGTAACGCGCCTCGGCTCTTGCCTCCAGCGTGTTCAGCGCCTGCGAAAAGAAATAGATACCGACCATCACACCCGCTGCTTTGGCGCCTTCGATGTGCTTCACAAAGCAGTTGTCCGGATTCATGTTTCCTGCCGCGCCGTAGCCGCGATAAGCCACACGAAGGATGGCAAAATCCACGCCGTTTCGCTTCACCGCCTGCCAGTCGATGGTCTCCTGATAAGCCGATACATCGACACCGTCGACGATGATGCAGTTATCGAACTGCGCATTGTGCGTATAAGTACTCCCCGTGTACCTGGATACCGTCGTCGCTGCCGACGCGAAGGTGCTGCCAAAGGCCATCGCCGCTGCCAGCACGCAGGCCAAAAGTTTACGTTTTCTCTGTTTCCTCATCATATTCCCCTTTTCTTTATGTATCTTTTTATTTATGCGTAGTTTTTTGCTTCTTCCTCTTCCAAAACCCGATAGGCCACCTTGCCGACCAGCGTCTTGGGCAGACTGTCGCGGAAGTGGAGCTCCTTCGGCATCGCGTATTTCGCGACATGCTTCTCACAATAAGCGAGCAGGATTTCGCGCGCCGCATCCTCTGAGACCTTGACGTCCGGCTTCAGTACGATAAAAGCCACGACCCTCTGCATCTTATAGGCATCCGGCACGCCGATGACGCAGCTCATGTGCACCAGCTCGTGCGCATCGAGTACGTTTTCGATCTGAGACGGATAGACATTATAGCCGCTGGTGACGATCATGCGCTTGATCCTCTGGCGGAAATAGATAAATCCGTCCGCGTCCATCATGCCGAGGTCTCCGGTATGCAGCCAGGTCAGCCCATCCGGATGCCTGCGCAGGGTGTTCGCCGTTTCCTCCGGGTTGTTGATGTATTCCATCATCATCGTCGGACCGGTCAGGCAGATCTCGCCCTCCGCGCCGTAAGGCACTTCCTCCTCGCTGCCCGGTTTGACGATCTTATAGAACGTATCCGGGAAAGGCAGTCCGATGCTGCCCTCTTTCGCCCAGTGCGACGGTGTCAGACAGCTCGCGGTCACGCACTCCGTCGTACCGTAACCCTCTCTGACCGGAATCGTCGCGTTGTGCGCCGCGAGAAATTGGTCGAAACGTTTTTTTAACTCGATCGACAAAGAATCTCCGCCGCTGAAAACGCCTTTTAAGCAGGAAAGGTCCACGTGCTTGAGCGTTTTGAGACGCAGCAACGCCTCGTAGAGCGTCGGTACACCCGCGATGAAATTCGGCTTGTGCTTTTTTAAGAGTTTCGCGTAGCTTTCCGGATTGAAGCGCGGGATCAGCAGGCAGCGACCCCCTTGTGAAAGCATGGAGTGGATGCATACACCCAGTCCGAAGCCATGAAAGATCGGCATGACAGCCAGCATCTTATCGCCCGGCTTAAACATCGGATTCGTCGCGATGATCTGCTGTCCGAGCGCGTTGAAATTCAGATTTGAAAGCAGGATACCCTTCATCGTGCCCGTCGTGCCGCCGCTGTACAGAATGGCTGCCGGATCGCCAGCCTCACGCACGACATGATACGGACCGTGATAGTCCGCGCCGTCCCGCAGGAATTTTTCCCACCAGACGATTTCGGCGTTCGCCGGTACGCGTTTGATCTTGCGGCCCTCCGCCAGATAGTAGCCCTTGCGCTTAATCGGGCTGAGCGCATCCTTGATGCTGGTCAGAATCAGACTTCGCAGCTGCACCCTGCCGCGGATATTCGCAAACTTGCCGTAGAACTGATCGAGCGTGAGGCAGACCACGCTGGCCGACTCGCGCAGGCAAAATTCGATCTCCGATTCACTGGACAGCGGATGCACCATATTGGCGATCGCGCCGACCTTATTGACCGCATAGAACATGATGACGGCCTGCGGCGCGTTCGGCATGCAGATCGTGACGCTTTCGCCCTCTTTGACACCGATGGCTGCCAGTGCGCGGGCGCATTCATCGACCTTACGGATAAAGTCCTTGTAGCGCACCTTGCCGCCCATGAAGTCATAGGCGATGTAGCGCGGATAGTTGACCGCGATCTCTGCGACCTTATCGTACATGCTCCCCTGATAATAGTCCAGATGTGCGGGCACCCCGCCGAGATTCTTCAGCCAGGGCGCGTTGACATGTAAATTCTCAAATGGTTCCATCATCCACCTCCTCATTTGCCGGAGTTTCCAGCAGCTGCGGGTTATGCAGCAAATATTTTAACAGCTTGACGGTTCTGGAATAGTAGTAACCGTCCGCAATCCTTTCGTCGAGTGTCAGACCCAGCGGCAGAACCTCCCGCATGCTCATGCTGCCGTCCGCTTCCCAGTGCGGCTGCAGGCTTTTCTCGCCGATGACGATAAAAATCGAATTGGTGCCCCAGTTGGACAGATGGTGATAGCCTGCTTTGAGACCGATCGAACCGAGGTTGGTAATAAAGCAGGTCGCATAGTTCGGATCCGCCTTGACCAGACTGTACGGCACGCGACCATAGTAGTCCAGCCGGTGCAGCACCCACATCACCAGCCGCAGGACCGGCCGCGGCAGCCTGCCGAGCATCTCCATGCCCGCCGTCGAGTTGTCAATCTTATCGCTGCGGCATGCGTGAATCTCTGCCGCCAGCTTCCTGCGCACATCGTCAATGGTCGTCGTTTCGTCAAATTCGATAAACGCGAGCGCCTCATGCGCATCATCCTGAAACTGCTTTTTGACAACGAAGGCCAGTGAAAGCTTGTCTCTCTGATACACGCGTCCGCCCTTGATAAAGCGGTTCATCTTCGGTCTGAGCGTGATCGTCTTGACCAGCGCCGCCAGCAGCAGATAAAACAGTTTGTACGGCTCTTCGCCGTCCGGCAGCGCAGCGTTCTTCTCTGCCAGATACCGATCGATATTCTCCAAATCGATGGCTTCGCTGATAAACGCTTCGTTATCGGCGCGGTTCGGATAGAGATACGGCATGAACACGTGCAGCGCGTCCAAATCCCGCAGCCACACCGCGTCCCGACGGTCTCCCCATCGTTTTTTTTCGGTTGTCATATATGTTTTCTCCTCTCTGCGCTTTGGGCAAAGAAAAATGGTACTTACCCATAAGTAAGTACCATTATAACATTTTTTTCGTCTGATTTCTACCCGTTTCGGGCATTTTTCACAAAGCAGGGCTTTGGAAAATCTTACTGATTCAGATAATCCACCGCCATCTGCGCGTACAGCCCCGCGCCTTTGACCATCTGCGCCTCATCCACCTTGAATTTTCCATGGTGGTTGGCGTAAACGCCGTCGATCTCCGGATTGCGCACGCCGACCATGCCAATCACGCCCGGAATATCGCGCATCATTTCCGAGAAATCTTCGCCGCCTGTCGTCGGCTTCATGGCTTGGATTTTTCCTTCACCGAAAATCTTTGCAACCGAGCCTTGGGCGAGTATTGCCAGCTTTTCGTCATTGATGGTTGGATCTACAATCGGGGTATAAATCAGCTTACCCTCGCAGCGATGCGCTTCGCAGACATTTTTGATGACGCGCTCCATCGCCTGTGGAAGCATGGCGTTGACTTCTTTGGAGAAGCAGCGTGTCGTGCCGACCAGCTTGGCGGAATCCGCGATAATGTTCCAACCCGTACCGCTTTGGAATGAGCCGATGGTGAGCACTGCCGCTTCCTGCGGGTCAATCTCGCGACTGACGATTTTTTGCAGCTCCCCGACGACTGCACAGCCGGTTGTCAGCGCATCGATGCCTTGATGGGGTGCAGAGCCATGGCTGCCTTTTCCCTTAATCTGCACTTCAAAGAGATTGGCGCTCGCCATCACCGGACCCGGCGCAACGGCAACGTAACCGCTGTCCACATTTGCCCATACATGCAGTGCAAAGCATGCGTCGACGCCATCGAGCAGACCTTCCTTGATCATCAGCTTCGCGCCCTGCCCGTTTTCCTCCGAAAGCTGGAAGCAAAGGCGTACGGTACCGTTGATCTCGTCCTCCATGTCCTTGAGGATTTTCGCGCAGCCGAGCAGCATCGCGCTGTGGCTGTCGTGTCCGCAGGCATGCATGATGCCCGGCTTCGTGGATGCGTATTCCACATCGTTTTCTTCCTGCACAGCCAGTGCGTCCATGTCCGCGCGGAGCAGCACGCACTTGCCCGGCTTCTTACCGCCGATGGTCGCAACAGTACCGTAGTTCGCCATCGTCACGAACGGAATGCCCATTTTGGTCAGTTCCTCGCGAATCTTTTTGGCGGTATTCTCCTCCTGCAGGCTGAGCTCCGGATACTTGTGGAAATAACGTCTCATTTCAATCGTATAATCAGCGTATTTCTGCGCTGCCTCTGCAATATTCATCTTCTTGTCCCTCTCTCTGATCTATCTTCTTCTGTCGTTTCGCCATGCGCTGCCGCACACTGCCGCGTGCGGCATACGATAGCGCCTGTTTATTTTGCGTCCTTGTTCAGGAAATCGACAGTCACCTGTACGAACAGTGCTGCGCTGCGCTTTAAGATGCTCTCATCAATATCGAATTTTTCATTGTGGTTGCCATAACAATGTACCTCGTCGCGGCTGCCCATGAAGCCGTATGTGCCCGGAATGCGTTCCAAATAGAGGGAGAACGATTCTCCGCCCATCGTCGGCGGCTGTTCTTCCAGCGCATCCTCGCCGAACAACTTGACGGCCGCGTTGCGGCTGATGGAGAGCATCTCATCGTCGGCATTGATTGTCGGCGGCCACATTTCTTCATATTCCAGCGTCGCTTCTACGCCGAGCGCCTTGCCGGTATGCTCGACGATCTGGCTGAGATCTCTTTTGAGATTTTTTCGAACCTCCGCGTCAAAGGTGCGCAGCGTGCCTTCCATCACGACCTCATTCGCGATGACATTCCAGCGCGCACCGCCATGGATGGTGCCGATGGTTAAAACCAATGGATTCAGCGGGTCGTTTCTGCGGGATACATAGGTCTGCAGGTTCATCGCGATGCTGCAGGCTGCGATAATAGCGTCATGTCCGTCCTGCGGACGTGCGCCGTGTGACGCATAGCCCTTGACCCTTACGGTGAACTTTCCGCCTGCGGCCATGATATTGCCTTTCATGAAGCTTGCCTTGCCGCTGGTGCCCGCGGACCAGGTGTGCATGCCGAAGCAGGCATCCATGCCGTCCAGACAGCCGTCCTGGATCATCAGAGACGCGCCCTGCAGGGTTTCCTCGGCCGGTTCAAAGCAGAGGTTGATGGTACCGCAAAGCTCATCCTTGATTTCATTTAAGATCTTTGCCGCGCCGAGCAGGACACTGATGTGCGTGTCGTGTCCGCAGGCATGCATGCAATCAGGATTCTGGCTGGCAAACGGCAGCCCCGTTGCTTCGTGTACCCCCGAAAGTCCGTCGATATCTGCGCGCAGCATGATACCCTTGCCCGGCTTGCCGCCACGGATAACGCCGAGCACGCCCGTATGATCCGGAAACGTCTTATACTCGATTCCCAGCGCTTCCAAATCTTTCGCGATGGCCTTGGTAGTCTCTACCTCCTGCATGGATGGCTCCGGATGCGCGTGGTAATATCTTCTTCTGTCTATGATATACGCTTCATTGGCTTTCGCCAGTTCCCAAATGTCTTTCATTGTCGAATCTCCTTTTCTATATGTATTTTGTTCGGATTTCCCGCTTTTATCTCAGCTATATCAAATATATCAAATTGATGTCCTGCGGACAAGTGTGTATCCTGTGAAAGCAGGTAGCCTGCATCGGAAAGTATCCGCCCGCCCACGGATGCGAAAAAGCACCCGCCTGCAGGTGCAGACGGGCATAGGTTGTTTTCTTAGAGTAATTTCGCAAATGCGCCTGCGATAAATACAGAAGTAATCGTTACTGTGATGAAGCCGCCGACAACCATGGACGGGAACATCTTGCTCAGCAGGTATTTTCTCTCGTCTTCTGTCTGTCCGACACCGTTGCAGGTGGACTCTGTGATGATCGCGTCACATGGGAAGCCGTACAAAGCGGTCAGACCGTTCGCGAACGCCAGCGGGAAGGACATCTTCAGAATCTTCGCGATAATGAACGAGAACAGCGCCATACCGGCAACACCAATGATGATGAGAATGATCATCGGTCCGATGATTTGCTTCAGCATCTCCGGTGTGCAGTCCTTGAGCCCATCGAATACGTACATCATCAGCGCGAACATCGTGATCTGGAAGGAGTTCGCTCGGTTCAGCAAATTAGAATCCAAGAAGCCGATGGTGGTGAAGATAACACCGAATATCAATGCCCAAATCGCGCCGCTGATGGTACCGATGATCGGGAACTGGATCTGACCCATCAGGCTCGCAAACCATGCGACGATGCCAAGCTTTAAGAGCATCATCACAGGGGTATTGTATTTTGCCGGAAGTGCCGGGATCAGTTTCTTCTTGCCGTCATCGGTCGGCACTGCGGTCATGCCCGCGTTTGCCATTTCAATTCTGTCCTGCGCGGTAATCACGATGGAGCCGTCACGCAGACCCTTGACAAGCTTCTTGCCATAGGACTGCAGGCAGATTGCGGTCAGCGGATAGCCGATAAAGCCCTGAATACAGTACATCGCGATCGCGAATACCGCTGCCAGCTCCAGTCCCGCGTTTTGCGCTGCGGTCTGCATCATCGTCGCCGCGATAATACCACCGGTCAGCGGCGGCAGACCTGCGATGATGAGGTCTCTGTCCATAACCAGACTGCCGACGAAATAGCCGAGTACCATCATGCCGGCAAGTCCTGCCAGACAGACGACAATGGTTCTCCACTGTTCCTTGAGCTGTTTCAAACTGATGACGGTACCCATATGGGTGATCAGCAGGTAAATACCGATGCTGCTGCCGAACGGGATCAGGACGGAGTCGCTGACGACTGTTTTGGGGATGACGGTCCAATATCCGATCAGCAGTACGACTGCAGTAACAAATACGGACGGAATCCATGCTTTCGTCACAGTCGCGACCACCTCGCCGATGATGTAAACAACGGCGCAGATTACAAATGCAAGTGCAAAGTTATACATAACCATAGCGTTTTCCTCTCTTTCGTTTCTATAAGTATGTTTCTATAGCCCGGCGCAAAAGCGCTATCCTTTCGCGCCTTCGGTGACAGACAGACCTTTTGGTTTTTGGTGGATGATTTTTCAGGTATCATTGCGAAAAAGGTTCTGTCCGATCAGCAAAGTTATGTGACCGCGGCGCATGTGCGCCTGCTTGCGCGGTCAAGGGGGATTCCCTGTACATGGCTGGGTTTTCACACATGCGCGCGCTTGACGCAGCCTACCGCGCGTCTGCGCTGCCCAGATACTGCAGTGCGGCCGCTGTCATGGCGGTCATGCCGTAAGGCATGGCTTCCTCTCTGACCGCGCATTGCGGATTGTGCAGCGCCACCAGCGGTCCTTCGTGTCCCGCGTGCAGCATCATGTAGCAGCCCGGCGTATCGGTCATCTTCGTATAATAACTAAAGTCCTCGCTGAAAGAAAGCGGTTTTTCAAGCGGAAGGATTCGTTCTTCGCCAAGCGCTTCTCTGACAGCGCCCTCTGCCAGTGCAGTCAGTGCCTCATCGTTATAGCATGCCGGATAGCCTTCGTAATGGTTGATGTCAAATTCACAGCCGGAAATCTTTTCGAGCCCGGCAGCGATGTCAAAGACCTGTTTGTTGACATCCGCGCGGATGCTGTCAAGGTAGGACCGCGCGATGCCGCTGAATTTCGCTTCGTTCGGAATGACATTCGGCGCGTCGCCGCTGTGAATACTGCAGACCGGGAAAATCACTGTTTCCAGCGGGTCTACATAGCGCGCCGGAATCTGCTGCAGCAGCACGACTGCCTGGCAGGCTGCCAGAATCGGGTCTTTGGTCAGATGCGGCGTCGAACCGTGTCCGCCCTTGCCCTTGACTGTCACATCGTAAAGGTCTACGGAGGTTGTCAGTGGACCGGAATGGAATCCGATCTTTCCAACTTCTTCGTCCGGGAACACGTGCATGCCGAAAATCGCATCGACGTGCGGATTTTCCAAAGCACCGACCTCTACCAGCTCCTTTGCGCCGCCCGGCAGGGTGTCCTCGCTGTGCTGGAAGATCAGCTTGACAGTGCCCGCGAAGTCTTCTCTGTGTCTGCAAAGCAGCTTCGCAGTACCGAGCAGCATCGCTACATGCATGTCATGCCCGCAGGCGTGCATCATGCCCGGTTCCTCGCTGCTGTACGGCAGTCCGGTCTCCTCTGTGACCGGCAGCGCGTCAATATCTGCACGCAATGCCACACATCTGCCCGGTCCCTTGCCGCCATGGATCAGTCCGATGACCGCCGTCGGTACCGGGGACTGGATCTCGTCCACACCGAACTCCGCGAGCTTTTCCCGGATCAGCTTTGAAGTCCGGAACTCCTTCCGTCCGATCTCCGGGTGTCGATGGATGGTGCGGCGGATCTGGGTGATCTCCTCCTGCAGCTGCAAAGCCTCTTCGTATAAACGCATTTGTTTCGCCTCCTGTTTGATGGCTTCCCATTCGTAGGCTGTGATTCGACACAGCTTCTTAACAGTTTTTTATGATTTCAACACATCGGATTCTACACCGATTTTTGCGCTTTGTCAACTGTTTTTCCGTGTTTTTTGTACTGATTCACATATTTTTTCAGTTCATTTTTGTTTTTGCTGTACAATTTTTAGAAACTTTACATTGCATGGGCAAAGGTATGCATCACGAAAAAAGGCATTTCGATACGCAAATGGCGCTCAAAAATGAGCGCCATTTGCAAGGTATTTTTGTCGATGTTTCCTTCCTACATCTTCATAATATAGCAGCCTTTTCCCTTTTCCTTCGCTTGATACAGCAGCGTATCCGTCTCAGACAAGAGACGATCAGCCGCCTGCGGGAAAGTGAAGCATAGTGCGCCGATGCTGCAGCTAAGCCTTCCCTGCGGCTCCGCCGCTGGCAGTGATTCCAAGAAGCGATTCAATCTGCTTTCCATTTCACTGCGCGACAGCGGCTGTTCCACCATGACCGCAAACTCATCACCGCCAAGCCTACCGACCACGCCGCTGCCGTCGAAGAATGTCCGCAGTTTGTTTGCAACTGATTTTAGTGCTATATCACCCGCCGCATGTCCCAAGCTATCATTGATCTGCTTGAAATTATCGACATCCAAAAACAGAAACCAGCCTATCTGCCCATGCAGCGCCGCGCCGCTCTTTTGTTGCTGTTCGATATAGCTCCAAAACAACCGCCGTCCCATGACATCGGTCAAAGCGTCCATCTCGCCTTGGTATTCCTTGTATTTCATATATCGGTATACCAGCATAATCATCAGCAGCAGCATGAAATCCAGCGCCAGCATAGCCAAGAAAAACTGCAGCTGCAAAAGCAATACATCATGCCGTATGGTCTCCGATATCGCTACTTGATGTGTACCCAGCATATAGGTCATCCGATCTGAAAAATAAAACGCCGCGCACGCCGCGATTGCGATGATGCAGAGACCGAACAGACTCAATCCCCGAAATATCTTGGTAGAGATATACGGACTGCTGTGCGAACGATCCACCGCAATCCGGTATTTTTGAATGAAATCGCTCTGATAAAACACATACAGCAGCTCCACGCTCGCTAAACAGAGCAGCTCGACTGCAAGATGTGTCGCATCCAGCCTCATCGCGCCCGTATGCGTAAATCCTCTGTCCGGGAACAACCATTCCATCGTCATATAGACCAGTACGGCGTACAATGCCGGAGAAATCAGTGCCACAACGCCGTTCCAGAGCAGCACATGTTTTCTTTTTTTGGCAAAGTGAAACAGGATGCCGACCAGAAAGCCGAATGCAACACGGCTCCCGATGCTCAAGGTCAGACTTGCGAGCGGACTGCCGCTGCGAAACGGCGAAAAAAGCATATCATTGGGCAGCACATAGAACGCTGATGCCTTATACATACTGACCAGTCCGAACACCAGTCCAGTCAGTACGGACTCACGCGGTCCGAAAATGCAGCCCGCAACGATGACCGGAACATAAGCCGTTGTAATCGAAATCGGCGGGATGTGGACATATCCCAGAAAGGTAAAGGATACGATGACCTCAAATGCCAACAAAAGTAAGAAGATATATTGGTCAAATTTCAAATGCTCTTGATGCTTGTTGATTCTCATATTCTGCGAGCCCTCTCTTTATTCCTGCAAATATCGCGCAGCCTTACATACCTACACGTTCCTAACCGGAACGAACAAGTGTATTTATTAGTTTAGCACAAAGTTTGCGCAGTGTCGAGCACTCCGGATAAGTATTTTTCCGGTATATCCGGCTGCCGCCCTGCATAAGATATCGTAAACCTATCAAAGTGCGGAGGAATGATCTATGGCAGAAAAAAATTCGCGTCCGGAGACGCGAACCAGAGGGGAAAGCGGTTTGTTTCATAAGCCTTCCAAAAAAACAATTGTCAGCGGCGCCGCTGTACTTCTACTCGGCGCCTTAGTCTTTGCGGCAGTCAGTACCGGTCTGCCGGACCGCATCCTGGGCGGCGGGAAAGAAATCTCGTTCACGCAGCTCAAAAAAGACGATATCCCGCAGACCATCGAAAAGGATGTGATCCCGGAATATCGCGAGCTGGAACGCGCGCTCGGCTGTCTGGTCGACGGCAAGGTCTATGTCGTCGTAACACGCGGCGAAAAACCGACTGCCGGATACGACCTCGCCATCGAGCAGATCCGTCTGCAAAAGACAGAGGACGGCGGCTCCAATATGGTCGTGACCGCGCTTTTCAAAGAGCCCGCTGAGGGCGAAACGGTCTCACGCATCATTACCTACCCTTACGTCGTTGCCGAAACCGAACTCACCGGACTGCCCGATACCATCGAACTTGTCGCGCGCTACGCGGAGTGAGGCGGGCGGGCAGCGCGCCGAGGCGTAGGTGCACCTACGCCTCGATCAGCTGTTTCACCGCGCGTACAATGTCGGCGGCGGTCATGCCGTATTTGACCTTGAGCTCGTCCGGCTTGCCGGATTCGCCGAAGGTGTCCTGCTGACCAACCATCGCCATCTTGACCGGACAGTGGGTCGCAGTCACTTCCGCAACCGCGGAGCCAAGGCCGCCGATCACAGAATGCTCCTCCGCGGTCACGATCGCGCCGGTTTCACGAGCTGCGCGGTAGATGATGTCCGCGTCCAGCGGCTTGATGGTATGCATATCGATCACGCGGACTTCGATACCGTCTGCTGCCAGTTCCGCTGCGGCTAACATCGCCTCGTTGACCATGATGCCGGTAGCGATGATCGTTGCGTCAGCAGGCTTGCCGTCTTTTTTGTCGCCGGTGCGCAGACAGACAGCTTTTCCGATTTCCAGCTTCGCCGCCATTTCCTCTGTATAGAAGGTCGGCACCGCCGCACGACCAAGGCGAATATATGCCGGACCGTCAAACGCCACTGCCTGTTTGATGAGCGCGACAGCAGAAACACCGTCGGACGGGTTCAGCACCGTCATACCCGGAATCGTGCGCATCAGCGCCAGATCCTCAAAGGTCTGGTGGCTCGCGCCGTCCTCGCCGACCGTAATGCCCGCGTGGGTCGCGCAGATTTTGACATTTGCGTGGGTATAGCCGATGGAGTTGCGGATGATCTCAAACGCTCTGCCTGCCGCGAACATCGCGAAGGTACTCGCACAGACAACTTTTCCCGCGAGCGCCAGACCGCATGCCGTTCCGTACAGATTCTGCTCTGCGATACCCATATTAAAGAAACGTTCCGGATATGCCTTGCCGAACTCCGCCGTCATCGTGGATTTGGAGAGGTCTGCATCCATGACGACCAGATGCGGGGTGGTCTTGCCCAGTTCTACCAGCGTCTTGCCATATGCCTGACGCGTTGCCATTTTTTCTGCTTTGATCTCTGCCATTACCATTCACCTCCGAGTTCTGCTATTGCCTGCTTTGCTTCTTCTTCATTCGGCGCCTTGCCATGCCAGCCTGCCTGATCCTCCATGAAAGAAACGCCGCGACCCTTGTGGGTCTTTGCGATGATAACGGTCGGCTTGCCCTTGCAGGCGCGCGCCGCGTCAAAGGCAGCGAAAATCTGCCCGAAGTCATGCCCGTCAATCGAAATGGTATGGAAGCCGAACGCCTGGAATTTTTCATCGATCGGCGCAACTGTCATGACATCCTCGTTTTTACCGTCGATCTGCAGACCGTTCCAGTCCACGATCGCACAGAGGTTGTCCAGCTTGTAGTGCGCGGCAGCCATCGCCGCCTCCCAGATCAGCCCCTCCTGCAGTTCGCCGTCACCGAGCAGTGCATACACTCTGCCGGATGCTTTGCCGGCGGCTTCGTCCAGCTTGCCTGCCATCGCCATGCCGACAGCGACTGAAAATCCCTGAGCTAAAGAGCCTGTGGACATCTCGATGCCCGCCACCTTGTCGCGGTTCGGGTGACCTTGAAAGTGACTGCCCAGCTTGCGCAGGCTCATCATATCCGCAACCGGGAAATAGCCTCTCTCCGCAAGCGCCGCGTACTGCACCGGACCGGCATGCCCCTTGGACAGAATAAATTTATCTCTGCCCTCCATCTGCGGGTGCTGCGGGTCGATGTGCATCTCCTTGAAATACAGCGCGGTCACGATATCCGCCGCCGAAAGCGACCCGCCCGGGTGTCCGGAGCCTGCCTTATGTACTGCTTTTACAATGTCCGTGCGGACCCGAGAAGCAATCTCCTCGTAGTGTTTGAAATCCATGTTTTTCCTCCGTAAAATATATTGTGACGGGGAAACTGCCGTTTGGCAGCTCCCCAAAATCATGAACGAATCAAAGGTTTCGCTGTATGCCTGCGTCGAAACGCCGCTCGATCAGCGATGCTGCATCAGATCGGCGATGCCGAGACTGACGCTGAGCGCCTCGTCTACGACCGGCAGCTTTTCGCTGCTCAGGCTTCCGATCCTTTCCTTCAGCCTTTGCTTATCGATCGTTCTAAGCTGTTCCAAAAGAACGACCGAGTTTTTGCTGAGTCCGCCCTGTGTGGCCTGTAGTTCAACATGTGTCGGCAATTTTGCCTTCCCTGTCTGAGAAGTAACGGCTGCCACGATAATTGTCGGGCTGTATTTGTTTCCCACATCGTTCTGTACCACCAGTACAGGTCTTACTCCCCCTTGTTCAGAGCCTACCACAGGACTCAGATCCGCAAAATAAAGATCCCCCTTCTTTACGATCAAGTCCAACACTCCTCTCTCAAATCCTCTTTGGTGTTTTGTCGTGTTTGAAACTTTTGTGGAAATTACATCGTTTTTCGTATGGTATGCCGCGCTGGATCGACGGGAGAAAATCTCCTGCTGCCGGTCTGATCGGCAATGCTTGAGAAAATCTCGTATGACCGGACCTTACCATCGGCTTTGCATACCTCATCGCAGAAAAGGTTCTGCTGCTGCCGCTTGCTCTCCTGCGCTGCGCCGCGCTTTGCTGCGGTGCGCTACGCGCCGCAGATGCGCTTGAGCGCGTATGCCGTATACTGCGCCAGATCTTTAGCGGTCACGCCGTATTCTCCCAGCTCCTGCGCTGCCAGGTCCCCCGCAAGCCCGTGGATATACACGCCGCAGATTGCCGCGTCCCAGGCGCTCATACGCGATAAGCCTTGCGCGGACTGCGCTTTTGCAGTCACATCGGTATTTGGCGATGCATTTGAGTGAGCAGCATTCGCGCAGCCTTTTGTGTCTGCGCTCTCGCTGTTTTGCACATGCACTGCGGTCTGCTGCCGCTGTCCTGCCAGCCCTGTGATGATGCCCGAAAGCACATCGCCGGAGCCGCCGGTCGCCATGCCCGGGTTACCTGTAGTATTAGTATATGCCTGTATCCCCGGCGCGGCTACTAAAGTGCCTGCCCCTTTCAAAACCACGATCGCCCCGGTCTTTGCTGCCAGCGCATCCACGATGCGCAGCCGCACCGCGCCGTCGTTCAAGTCCTGCTGTGCGCTTGCGTCCTTCCTGTCGGTCGATGCCAACGCACCCTCCTGCTGCACATGCGCGGCAGCAGCTTGGCTGTCTGTCTGTGCCGCACAGCCTGCAGACATCTGTGCTTTTGCATCGGACACAGCTGCAGCTTGTTTGCCGGCAGACTGGCTGTCGGTCGTCCCTGTCTGACCCTGCGGCAGCTTGGCTTTTGCAGCGGCTTGTCCGGCTGCTGTGCCGCGCACAACATCGACAAAGGTGTCGCCCAGAAGCCGCTTGGCTTCTCCCATATGCGGCGTCAGAATTGTCCGCAGCGGGAACCGCTTTTGCCGCTGCAATAGCAGCGGAAACAAGTCCTGATGCGCGATGACGTTCAGACCGTCCGCGTCTATCACCAACGTTTTTTCGTATTCTTCCAAAAGTTTCGTTATCAGTGCGATGCTTTCTTCCCCTTCTCCCAGTCCGGGACCTGCGCAGATCGCATCATAGGCTGCGAGGTCCAGATTTGAAAGGTTACGCTCGATACAGGTCGCTTCCGGAACCCCAACCTGCACGATCGGAAATAGTGCTTCGGGAATGGCCAGCCGGACCAGTCCGGCGCCGGCGCGCAGCGCCGACCGAGCCGCGAGGATCGCGGCTCCGGCCATTCCCCATGACCCTGCCGCAATCAAGATCCGACCGCAATCGCCCTTATGTATTTCCTTGTTTCGCCTTCCGATTCTATTCTTGACCGTTTTTTCGGTTATCATACAATCCATATAAAAAATTTCCTCAAAATTCTATTTTTTCATATACGCAC
>UQMQ01000035.1 GCA_900542245.1 uncultured Eubacteriales bacterium | reverse complement strand
TACGGCGACCACCGAGATCTACACTCTTTCCCTACACGACGCTCTTCCGATCTTGAGTCGGAGGAAAAACTGGGCGTGGGAGCGAGATGGTGAGCGGGAAAACCCATGACGTGGGCGCGGAGCACGGAAATCAAGCAGATAAACCCACGCCGGAAGCTAATTGGTATGAGCCGGAGGGAAAAGTGTGTTTTTGGGGGAAGAGGCAAGCAGAAAAACACACGGCGTGTGTTTTTAGTGAAGAAAGCAAGCGGAAAAATCCAAAACCGGGAAGATAAGAAGCGGGGAAGATAAGAAGAGGATGAGATATGAAAATAAGGAACGTTATATTTGACTGTAATGGTACGATGATCTTCGATGGCAAATATCATGATATTGCATGGAGGACTTATGTTAGTAAGCTGGCAAGCAGGGAACTTACCAAAGAAGAGTTTCAGCAGCGGATACTTGGGCATACAAACCGGGATATTTTTGAGTGGTTGCTCGGGAAGGGGTCTTTGTCGGAAGAGAAGAGTATGCAGTTGACGGAAGAGAAAGAAGTTCTGTACAGGAGCATGTATCAGGAAGATCAGGAAGCTTGCCGGCTGGTTAGTGGGTTGTCGGAATTTCTGGACGAGTTGCCGCGAAGAAATATAAAATGCAATATCGCAACGGCATCTTGTCTATCGAATGTTGACTTTTATTTTGAGCGGTTCGCTCTTGCAAAATGGTTTGACAAATCAAAGATTGTCTATGATGATGGGACAATGCGGGCGAAGCCGGCACCGGATATGTATATTTGTGCGATGGAACGTATCGGCGCGGAACCATCGAAGACAATGGTGATTGAAGATAGCCCATCCGGAGTGAAAGCCGCCGTTGCTGCGAATGCGGCGTATATTGTGGGAATCTACGGAGATTCAGATAAGAAACTGCTGCAGGATACAGGTGTGTGCGATTATCTGATTGAAGATTATACACAGGTGGATGAAATTTTGAGCCGGATGAGCTACAATTAAATATGCAATGAACAGAAATATGAGATATGGTATGAATAGAAATGAGAAGCTAGGATGAACTGAAATTATATTGGATATATAGAGCGGAATCTGTTAAAATAGGGTAGCAGATAAAGCTATGTTGTTGTACGAATCAAGGCAGAACAGTAATGTTTTGCTATGGAGTGATAAAATATGGAGAATACAATCAGGAGGATAAAAACATGCAGGTAACTATTTCAGATGCAATTCGTTATATCGGAGTGGATGATAAGGACATTGACTTGTTTGAGAGTCAGTATGTGGTACCGGAAGGTGTATCGTACAATTCATATGTGATTCTGGATGAGAAGATTGCAGTTATGGATACGGTTGATGCCAGAGGAATGGAAGGCTGGGAGGATAAGCTGCTTCAGACATTGAACGGAAAGAAACCGGAGTATCTGATTATCTCGCATTTGGAACCGGATCATGCGGGAAGCATCGGAAGAATGGTCGAACTTTTCCCTGAGGTGAAGCTGGTTGCGAGTGCAAAGGCAATTGCGATGCTGCCACAGTTCTTCGAGGATAGATTGGATGCACAGGAGAAGATTGCGGTCAAAGAGGGCGAAGAGTTATCCCTTGGAACCCATACATTGGTGTTCTATATGGCACCGATGGTACACTGGCCGGAGGTTATGGTTACTTATGAGAAGAGCGAGAAAGTGCTTTTCTCAGCGGATGGATTTGGTAAGTTTGGCGCGCTTTCCCTCACAGAAAATGAGGATTGGGCGTGCGAGGCAAGACGGTATTATTTTAATATCGTCGGTAAATATGGTATGCCGGTGCAGACACTTCTGAAGAAGGCGGCAGGACTTGATATCGAGACAATCTGTCCGTTGCACGGTCCGGTATTGAAGGAAAATCTTGGATATTATATTGGACTTTACGATACATGGAGCAAGTATGAGCCGGAGAATAAAGGCGTACTTGTTGCGTATGCATCGATCCATGGCAATACGGCGAAGGCAGCTAAAAAGCTTGCAGACATGCTTCGCGCAGAGGGGGTAGAGAAGGTCGTTGTCAGTGATCTGGCAAGAGAGGATATGGCGGAAGTGATTGAGGATGCATTCCGCTATGACCGCATGGTACTCTGTGCAGCAAGCTATGATGGCGGGGTATTCCCATGTATGCAGGATTTCCTGAATCATCTGCAGTCAAAGGCATACCAGAAGCGGACAGTCGGTATTCTGGAGAATGGAAGCTGGGCACCATGTGCCGCCCGCACGATGAAGACGATTCTTTCTACGATGAAAGATGTCACTATCGTGGAGCCAACTGTTACGATCATGTCTACGATGAAGGAATCTGATTACCCGGCGATGGAAGCGTTAGTGGATGCAATCAAGTAAAGCAGAATGAAACGCCCCGTTTCTATTCATATATTGAATCGCGATTGCGTGAAAATTGTAGATAGAAGTTGGACATAATACAAATTCTAAAGCAGACCATTGGAGCACATCAGCACTTAACGAGCTATGTCGACTATGGTTGACATAGGGAGTTTAGTGTCTGCTATGTGCGGAAGTGAGCGAGAGCGCGTCTGCGTAGAATTTTGTATTATGACAACTTCATTCAATATGTGTATCGCAATCGCGGGTATTACTTTGACAAAGAAAAGAAAGAGGAATGTAAGTGAAGAATTTGTACATCGCAGAGAAACCCAGCGTTGCCCGTGAGTTTGCGAAAGCGCTAGGCATGAAGGGGGCTGCAACTGCCGGTGCGCGGGACGGATATTTGGAAAATGAGGATACGATCGTGACATGGTGTGTCGGACATCTGATTACGATGAGTTATCCGGAAGTTTATGATCCTGCTTTGAAAAAATGGAGTTTTGACACAATTCCGTTTGTACCGGAAGAATATAAATATGAGATTATCGGTGCGTCAAGCAAGCAGTTTCAGGTGGTAAGTAAGCTGCTAAATCGCGAGGATGTCGGATGTATCTATGTCTGTACCGACTCAGGGCGAGAGGGAGAATATATCTACCGTCTTGTGGAGCAGATGGCAGGCGTGGACAAAAGTAAAAAAGACCGGAGGCGTGTGTGGATTGATTCACAGACCGAGGAAGAGATTATGCGCGGAATCCGCGAGGCAAAAGAGCTTTCTGCCTATGATAATCTGAGTGATGCGGCATATCTGCGGGCACAGGAGGATTACCTGATGGGAATTAATTTCTCACGGGCACTGTCGCTCAAATACAGTTATACCGTGAAGAATTATCTCGGCATGGATCGTTGTGTGATTGCAGTAGGTCGTGTCATGACGTGTGTGCTGGGAATGATCGTCAAGCGTGAACGGGAAATCCGTCAGTTTGTGCCGACACCGTTCTACCGGGTGCTTGCGAACACAGAAGGCTTTGAGGCTGAGTGGAAGACTACGAAGGAATCCGCATATCTGGATTCTCCGCTTTTATATAAAGAAAATGGATTCAAAAAAGAAGAGAGTGCCAAGCAACTGATTACAGAATTGTCTGCAGATGCACCGATTGAGTTGATCGTGCAGAAAGTAGAGAAAAAAACAGAGAAAAAAGCACCGCCGATGTTATATAACTTAGCGGAGCTTCAAAATGACTGCTCTCGGTTGTTTAAGATCAGTCCGACTGATACGTTGAATACCGTGCAGACACTCTATGAGCGGAAGCTGGTAACATATCCACGAACCGATGCCCGTGTGCTTTCCACAGCGGTTGCAAAAGAAATCGGTAAAAATATCGGTGGCTTGCAGAAATATGAACCACTTGCACAGTATGCACAGCTGATCATGCAGCAGGGGGCGTACAAGGGCGTTGCAAAGTCCAAATATGTAAATGATAAGCAGATCACGGACCACTATGCAATCATTCCGACCGGACAGGGACTTGGAAATCTGAACGGGTTAAATGATATTCAGCGGAAAGTGTATGATATTATTGCACGGCGGTTTTTGAGTATTTTCTTTCCGGCAGCAGAGTATGAGAAGATCAGTCTGGTTCTGACAAGAAAAATTCGTACCGTAGCGGGCGAGAAAGAAGACGGCACCGAAAGCTTTTTTGCAAATTTCAAACGGATGACAAAACCGGGGTATTTGCTGATTGCGGGAATGCCATCGGACAAGAAGCAGGAAGAACAGAAGCTGACAGACGAAGAACTTGCTGCGTTTGCAACTTTGAAAAAGGGAGATGCGATTCCGGTCAAGGACTTTAACATCAAGGAAGGTGAGACTTCACCACCGAAACGGTATTCTTCCGGAACATTGATCCTTGCGATGGAGAATGCCGGACAGCTGATCGAGGATGAAGAACTCCGAAGCCAGATCAAGGGCAGCGGAATCGGCACAAGTGCTACCCGTGACAGCATCATCACGAAGCTTGTGACGAACAAGTATATTGCGTTAAATAAGAAAACGCAGATCGTGACACCGACATTTCTTGGTGAGATTATCTACGATGTGTGCTTGAATTCCATCCAGAGCCTGCTCTGGGCGGAGATGACAGCGTCGTGGGAGAAAGGACTTTCCGGCGTTGCGGAGGGAACCATTTCAAAGGATGAGTATACAGCCAAGATGAACAAATTTGTCTGTGATAATACAAATGCTGTGAAGCAGATACGAAATCAGAATCAAATTACGCGGTTGTTTGACCGGACGAAGCCTTTTTATGAGAAGGCAGGTGCGAAGAAGGCTGTGAAGAAATCATAGATATGTTGAAGAAAGAGCACAACAAGATGACATATATGTATGAGATAAGCAGAATAGATGATATATATGCATGAAATAAGTTTCATGTGTATGGTTTGAATCTGTATACATAACAGGAAAAAATATGGCAATAGAAAGATGGAGGATGGAAAATGAAAAGTGTAAATGCAGTGACAATCAAGGAATTATACGATCTTACCCATACGGAGGCAAAATCTTTGATGGAAAGTTACACCTATCCGTGGGAGGTGCTTCCGCATATCGGAGAATTTATCGTAAAGCTTGGCGAATCCCTTCCGAAAGATGAGTATACAGAGGTAGCGGAACATGTGTGGGTACATAAGACAGCAAAGGTATTTGCATCCGCCTATCTGGCAGGACCGACAATCATAGGCGCAGAGACAGAAGTGCGTCAGTGTGCGTTCGTTCGAGGAAATGCGCTGGTTGGAAAAGGATGTGTGATCGGTAATTCCACAGAGTTAAAGAATGTGATTATCTTCGATAATGTGCAGGTGCCACACTATAACTATGTAGGTGATTCTATTCTGGGATTTAAGTCTCATATGGGGGCAGGTTCCATCACATCGAATGTGAAAAGTGATAAGACGCTTGTGCATGTGAAAGGAATTGATCCGGAGACAGGAGAGACATTTGATCTGGAAACTGGTCTGAAGAAATTCGGGGCAATGCTTGGAAATCATGTAGAAGTTGGCTGTAATTCTGTATTAAATCCGGGTACGGTCATTGGGTCAAACAGTAATGTCTATCCGCTTTCCCCGGTACGTGGATTTGTACCGGCAGAAAGCATCTATAAGACGGGTGGCGTGATTGTGAAGAAACACGCATAAATAGTTAGTTTGTATCAATCCGGGCAGACTGTGCTGCCTGACGAGCAGCTTCTAATATGAGCAGCGTGGTATACTGGTTGTCGCTTGCGTATGTAACAGAGTCCAGATCTCCGGTGAGTTGTAACTGTTCATTGATAGCATCTACAGAAGGTGTCAACAGTGGATACATGGCGGTAACAGTTTCGTTTGTATTCACAACATCTATATGGGTGACAGCGTGTTTGTCGATGGTCGTCTGTAATTCCAGTGTGGTGCCACCGAGATTTAACTGTGACGTGTAGACGCCTGGCTGGTATGTGGCAAATGTTTCTGTTGAGACACTTGTAGCTGTAGTATCTTTTTCATCCTCTTTTGGTGAGAACATATACCAGAGCAGCAGGATTAACAGGATACCAAGAACGATAAATATGCCAGTATAGATAAGTTCTTTTGATTTTAAGACGATGATTTTTGTTTTAGAAGACATAACATAAAACTCCCCGTTCAGAATTAGTATAAATATATTCTGAATGGGGAGTTTTTATTACTTACGATAGAAAATAAATACCTACAGAGAAGAATAGCCATGGCTATTGATAATACCTTTGATTGGGATGCCGGCTTTGCAAAGTGGGCAGTCGGCAGCAGAGTGCGTCTCGTAATTCGGAATATCTTCGGTGCGGAAGATCGTATTAATCTGCTCACCATGGATTTCGTCGGCAGCAGAGAAAATCGAAGATACTCCAACAACTTCACCGCCGTAGTATTCGATACACTCGAGCGCGGTCTGTAAGGTTTTTCCGGTTGTGGCAGTTGCTAACAATACAAGAACGTGCTTGCCTTTGATCATTGAAAGATAATTCTCACGGAATATAAGCTGACCGCCTGAGTGCTGCTCCGGGGAAATGATATATGCGGTATTGTGTAGGTTTGCAGATAAGATACCTGTGTTGAGAAGTTCATCTGCAAGATAAGCACCTATCACATTCGTACCGTCCAGACATACTATCGTATCAATGATTGTTGTGGCGGCGTAGCGTGTAGCCAGCACTTTGGCAGCAGCGTGTGCTTCACTTCGACGGCTCTTCAGGTTCGTCATATTAATATAGTAGTTGATATGGGAAGAAGATGTTGCATAGTGCCCGGGTGTTACATTCAGTGAGATTAAGTTGCTGGATGTAGACTGCACCTTAAATGTATTTGTGTTTTCCATAAATATTACCCCTCCTGTGCGTTTTATGACATATTGATATTATAAATGTTATGCGGGATTTATGCAAGCAAAGCAGCTATAATACACAGAAAATTCATCGTATATTTTCTCCGATTTTAGAGACTCCCACATAGATCTGGGAGATTTTATACCAGGTTGGAAAATCAACAATTCCGCTTACCGGAAGGTTAAAGATTGATTGAAAGGCGCGTACGGATTCTGCGGTCGCGGAACCGAAGATGCCATCAACCGTGACAGTCGGGATCGCAGGGTAATTCTGTGCGATGCGGTTTAATTGTTCCTGAATTGTGATGACCGGTTCACCGGAACTTCCGATTGTCAGATCATAGCCCGGATAGGAGGATGGAATTCCGGAGACAATCTCGGCCACATTGATATACATATCCGTCCCATAATAATAGTGGATGATATCAATTGCGGAAAAACCATCATCCCCGAGTGCTTTGGATCCCCATTGTGTCATCCAGTTTGGACATGACACGCGTTTTCCATCGCAATACTGTGTGAGAATCGGCTGCTTGACATTTGGACGGGCAAGATAGCGGTTGTAAAGCCGGTCAGCAATGCGTGAGATGTTTTCGTAGATAGTTTTGCCATAGATCCATTTGTGGTCGTAAGCGGTGGAGGAGGTGATTGTAAAGTTGTACCCTTTGTTCCTGTACCATTCAGTGTATACGCGGTTTAAAGTAAAGGACATGATTGCCAGAATATTTGCCTCGATTGTGCTTTCCGGCCAGGTAGAATAAATCTCACAGCATGCAACGTTTTTGATATAGTCGATGTATGGAACATAATAATCAGCGGCGGTAGAATCACTGGGAACGCCATCGTGCACAACGATCGTCTCCGGGACGACAACACGAGAGAGAACATAATATGTCTTGCGCCTTGAAATGAGATACCTGATATGATATCATACATTAGATTATGTCGATGCGCCGTTCAGTGCGCAAAAAGCGTTTCCGCCGGAATATGGATGAGTTCTGCGTTCCCGCTGCCTTCACAGCACAGGCTGACACAGAATCGCTCCGGCAGGATCGCAGGCTCGCTCAGTGTCAGCGCGCCGACGCGGGTACGGAGCACACCGTTTTCCACAAGCTCAGGAAGGACCAGCATGTCCGAGAGGACGGACCGATCCACCTTGATAAGGCTTTCTTTCCGCGTCCAAAGGCGGTAGAAGGCGCGCACGGGATCGCGCTGAGTGCGCATCCATACCGTCTCTGCGGTGGTGAAGAAGCGGGGCGGTATAGACGGGACGGGCGCAAGCTCTTCCGCATCAATGCCGACCGGATGGTCCGCGCAGGCACAGAGGACCAGCGCACCGGAATGGCTGACACTCGTGTACGGTGTGCCATCCTGCCGCGCAAGGCGCTGAAGCTCCTCTCCCGCAAAGTGCCGCACCGCATCGGCAAGGCACAGATAGGTCTCCGGCATGATGCGGCGGCCGCCGCACCAGCGGAGGAACCCTTCAGGCTCGGCAAGCTGCCGCGTGATATCGCACCAGTATACTGTCATTTGGCAGACCTCCCCTCCGGCTGTCATCATACCACAAGTAATGGAATTGTAAATAGAAAGCATGGTCTCTTCATTATGATCTTTTCCTCCTACCGATTCATTTTTCTCTTTCTGCCCGCCGTGCTGCTGGGATACCACCTGCTGCGCCGCAGCG
The DNA here is from genome assembly GCA_900542245.1 of uncultured Eubacteriales bacterium. Classification (GTDB taxonomy): domain Bacteria; phylum Bacillota; class Clostridia; order Peptostreptococcales; family Anaerovoracaceae; genus CAG-238. The sequence continues at coordinate 10,668 of UQMQ01000035.1, read as the reverse complement.
GACGGATCACGGCTGCAAAAGGATTTCTGGTGCTGGCCTCACTGGTGTTCTACGGACTCGGCCAGCCGGAATATATCCTGACATTTACCGGCTCCATCGTGCTCAACTACCTGATCGCAGCGGCAATCGGCAGAGCGGATGGAAAGCCGATGCTGCGCCGCCTGCTGCTGCTTGCGGCGGTGGTATGGAACATCGGGCTTCTGGTATACTTCAAATACACCAATTTTCTGCTAGAAAATATCAACTTCCTCTTCAAAACAGACCTGCCGCTGCTTTCCACGATCCTGCCCATCGGCATTTCCTTTTTTACCTTCCAGATCCTCATGTATACCGTCACATTTTACCGTGGGGAGGCGGAATTGGTCTCGTTTCTGGATTACGCGCTGTTCATCAGCTTTTTCCCGCAGCTGATCGTCGGCCCCGTGGTAAAGGAGGACGAGCTGGTCCCGCAGATCAAAGGAGATGCTTTGCGCAGCTTTTCCTCTGCGGATATCTGCCGCGGTATCCTTCTCTTTTCCGTGGGCTGCGCAAAGAAGATCCTGCTCGCCAACCCCATGATCGACTATGCCTCCGTCTTTTATGCAGGCGATGTGGCCACGGCAACCACGGTGGAAGCCTGGATGGGCGTGCTGTGCTACACGTTCGCCTATTATTTTGACTTTTCCGGCTATATCGATATGGCGCGGGGTTTGGGTGCGTTCTTCGGTGTGCATCTGCCCATCAACTTTGATTCCCCCTATAAGGCGCGGGACTTCGCCTCGTTCTGGCGGCGGTGGAACATCACCATTTCCCGCTTTTTCAATGAATACGTCTTCGACAATGTTTTTCACTTCGGCGATGGACTGTGGAAGCTGTTCTTCGCCGTGATGCTGACCTTCGCCGTCTCCGGTGTGTGGCACGGCGCCGGTTGGCACTTTATCGCCTGGGGCCTTGTCAACGGGGTGCTTGTCTGCATCAGCAACTACCGTGCGCTCAAGATGCGCAAGCCGCTGCCCGCCGCGCTCGCCGTGGCAATGACATTTTTCGTCTCCGTTTTGATCCGCGTACTGTTCGACTGCACGGGCCTAACGCAGGCGGGCCTCATTTACCGCCGGATGTTCTCCCTTGCATCGTGGTCCGCACCGGCAGCGCTGCTGGAAAGCGCGTTGACGTTCGCACGCGGCAACCTGATGCTGTGCCTCACACTGGCGGTCTCTGCCGTCATCACCTTTTGCTGCCCTAACAGCAACGCGCTGGCGGAAAAGGAGCGCTTCACGCTGCGTGACGGCGTGTGGTGCGGCTTTCTGATGGCCGTCTCGCTGCTGAATATGAGCAAGGTGTCCTCTTTCCTGTACTTTAATTTCTGATGCATCGCCGCAAGGAGCATATCATGTCAGTCAAAAAATGGATTCTGGTATTTTTCGCCTCACTGCTGGGTTTCGCTGCGCTGCTGGCGCTGTTCAACGCCGCTGTCGATCCCTTCGGCGTTTTCGGCGATCGCCTGATGCAGTGGTATGCCTACGACATGACGCAGAATCCCCGTGTGGCGAAAATCGCGTGGCTTGAGCAGCACCATCAGGATTACGACTCCTATGTGATCGGCAGCTCGAAGGCCTCATCGCTCAGCGTGGACACGCTGAATGCCTACACAGGAGACCGCTATTATAACATGACATGGTACGGCGGTGATCTGAAGGACGAGGCACAGCTTGCGCACTACCTGATCGAGCATTATGACGTCAAGAACATCATTCTGACATTCGATCCCGAGTGCGCCAACTACTACGACAACGGTTCGCAGTCGGACCTGAAGACCTGCATGCACAGCAAAGCCAGCGGCAATGCGGCACTCCCGTTCTATGGCCGCTATCTCTTCGCTAATTTAAGCTACAGCTGGGACAAGCTCATCAGCCGCGCGCGCTCAGGCATCCTGCCGGACGCCTCCTGCGTTTATATTCCCGAGACCGGCTGCTACAATAAGATCCAGCGCGACGCTTCGCCCATCAATGACATGGTGAGCTACCTTGCTTACGAGGGGCTGAGCGGCTATGTAGCCCCCTGCACGATGGAGCATATCGACGAGGCTGTCGCGGCGATATACGAGATCCGGCAGCTCTGTCTGGACAACGGCGTATCCTTTACGCTGGTGGGCGTTCCCGTTTCGGATGCGGAGTTGGCCGCATATCCCCGCGAGGGAGTGACAGAACTGGCCGCGCGCGTGGCGGAATTCACGGACTTTTACTGTTTTTGGGGCAGGGGCGGCATCAACGCCGATCTGCGCTATTTCTACGATGAGGTCCACTTCCGCAATAACGTCGGCGATATGGTGCTGGCAGCGCTTTTCGGCGATACGTCCGTCTATGTGCCGGAGGGCTTCGGCACGCTGACAACAGCAGAAAATGCCGCCGCTGTAGTTGCAGCGGCCTACGACGAGCACACAGACCCGGCAGTCCTCTCGGCGGATGTTGCGATCCTCATGTATCATTCCTTCACTGAGAACGAAGCGGAGGCGGACGGCACGCGCGTTCTCCTCTCCGATTTTGAAGACCAACTGCGCGCGCTGCGCTGCGCCGGGTATACGTCCGTCGGCTATCAGGACCTGCTCGACTTTGTATATGGCGGCGCGGCTCTGCCGGAAAAGGCCGTGCTCATCAGCATTGACGACGGGTATCAGGACAATCTTGATCTGGCGGCGCCGCTTCTTGCGGAATACGGTTTTTCCGCCAATATCGCCGTGATCGGCGTTTCTGTCGGCCACACGACCTATAAGGATACTATCGAACAGATCACTCCGCACTTCGCACTTGCGGCGGCGCAGCCCTGGGTAGAGCGTGGGGTCCTTACGCTTACGACGCACAGCTATGATATGCATCAGGTCGCTTCGCTTGATGGAGAAAACTGCCGCGAGGGCGCGCTGCAGATGAGCGGCGAGCGCCCCGAGGACTACGCCGCTGCTCTGGCTCAGGATTACACCATGGCGCAGCAGCAGCTCTCCGATGTGGTGAACGAGCCACTGCCCGTATATACCTATCCCTACGGCTTTTATTCCGAACTGTCGGAGATCGTGCTGCATGAGTTGGGCGCGCGAGCCACGGTGACGATCGACTACGGCGCAAATCAGCTGCTCAAGGGTTCACCGCAATCGCTCTACCGGCTCCGCCGCATCAATGTGGAGGGCGGGCTGGAGGCGGGTGAGCTGCTCGAGCGGGTCGACAACGCCATACAGGCCCTGCACTGACAACAATACCGTCCGGTTCCGACCGGCGTGATCCAAACCAAAATAACAGGAGGCAGCTATATGGAACTTCAGGAAATCAGAGAGAAGATCTACGGTTTTCTCGCACAGCTCAAGCCCGCGGATGGCCTTGCATACGATACAGAGTTGTTCAAGAGCAAGTACATCACCTCGCTCTTTGCGCTGCAGATCGTCATGTTCATTGAAAAGGAATTCAAGATCAAGCTTGGGCGCAAGGACATCAGTGAGAAGAACTTCCACACCATCGACGCTATGGCGGAGCTGGTCGCAGCGCATCTGAACGGGGGAGGCGGAAAGAAATGAGTGACAAGCCTGCTCAGATCAAATGCGTGGTATGGGATCTGGACGGCACGGTCTGGGAGGGCGTGCTGAGCGAGGGGGGCGCGGCGCGCCTGCGCGATGGCGTGCTCGATACCATCCATGAGTTGGACCGGCGCGGCATCATCCAGTCCATCGCCTCCAAGAACGATCATGACGCCGCGATGAAGAAGCTGAAGGAATTTGGCATTGAGGATCTCTTTCTCTGCCCGCAGATCTCCTGGGATGCAAAATCCGCATCCGTCCGGACGATCCTCGAGACGCTGAATCTCAAGCCCGAAGCTGTCGCCTTCGTCGACGACAATCCCTTCGAGCGTGACGAGGTGCGCTATGCACATCCCAAAGTCCGCACCTACGATGCATCCGAGGCCGCCGTGCTGCCGGAAAAGGCGGAGTTTCAGGTGCGCTTTATCACAGAGGATTCCGCCAACCGCCGCAAAATGTATCAGGCGGATATTGACCGCCAGACGGCGGAGCACTCTTTCGGCGGCAGCGCCGAGGAGTTTCTCTCCACGCTGCACATGCGCATGGATATCTCCCGCGTGACGGAAAAGGATCTTCGCCGCGTCGAGGAACTGACCATCCGCACTCACCAGCTCAACTCCACGGGCTACACCTTCTCGTACGAAGAACTGCTGGCGCTGTCGCAGTCTCCGGATCACATCTTCCGCATCTGCGGTCTGCACGATGACTACGGCGACAGCGGAAAGGTCGGCCTGCTGCTTTTGGAGAATAGGCCCGATGCGCTGCACCTGAAGCTGCTGATCGTTTCCTGCCGCGTGATGACGCGCGGCATCGGCTCAGCGCTGCTGGCCTATGCCACGCAGCTGGCCCACAGCCTCGGCAAAAAGCTGCAGGCGGAGTTTTTGGAGACCGAGCACAACCGTATCATGTATATCACCTATAAGCTCGCGGGCTTTGAGGAGGTCGAGGAGGACGGTGAGCGCCTGCTGCTGGAATATACCGGCGAGGACGCGATCCCGTTCCCGCCCTACCTGACGGTGGATATTGCAGACGCGGACAACTGAAAAGACATACAAAGCGGAGCCGAACGGCTCCGCTTTCGCTTTGAGGCAACCGACAAGCCAAAATTCATCGTGCGCTCCAGTGAAATGCCAATCGGGATCGGGAAGATATCGGAGGGAAGCTTTGCTGCAGGCAGAGGAAACAAAGAAACCCGTCTCGCTTCATGAAGTGGACAACCGTGGGCCTATATGTTATGATTTACCATGACAGCGCGCGGGAACAAACCTGTGATGTGTTACTTTAGGAGGAAGCCATGGTTTTTATTGTCATTCTTTCGTCCATTCTTTTGGCGGTCTGCACCTCGCTTAAACCGATCTATCTCCAGAATGCCATCGACGCGGTCGAGGCGGGCGCGGACGGCGCGCTGACGCTGTTTGGCTTCTACGTCGCGAGTATTCTGGGCATCATGCTCTTTGAAACGGTGCGGCAGCTCAGCACGGGCAAATACCGAAACAGCATCCTGTTCGGCCTCAAAAAGAAGGTCATGGCGCATATCATCCATATGCCGCCCCGGAAATTTCAGGAGGAGCAGGGGCAGAACTATGTCACCACGCTGAACAACGAGATCGAGATGCTGGTGGACAGTTACTATGTCACACGCCTGGAACTCGCGTACAGCATTCTGGTGCTGATCACCTGCGTGATCGCGCTGCTGTATATCAACAGCTCTCTTGCGCTCATCATCGTCATTTCCACCGTTTGCCCGATCATCGCGTCGGCGGTGCAGGGGAAGGCGCTGGAAAAGCGGACGAACTTCTACACGATGGCGCTCGAAAAGCTCAACGTCATGATCGGCAACCTGATCCACGGGTATCCGACGATCAAGGTGAACCATGTTGAGCAGGAGTACTTAGCGACGCTGGAGCGCGACAACGAGAGCGCCGCCAGGGCGGAATTCGCCAAGTCCAAGACGAAGATCCGCGTCAACATGATCATCGGCCTGCTCTCCTACGCGGGCGAAGCGGTGATGGTCGGCTTCAGCATTTATGAGATCGCCAGGGGGCGCTTGTCCGTCGGCGCGCTGGTCGGTGCGCTGCAACTGTCCGAAATGCTCGTCATCCCGACGAACAGCATTTCCTATCAGCTTTCGGAAATGAAGAGCGTGGAGAGCATCCGGCGGAAGATCAGCAGTCTCCTCTCCGTGCCTGAGAGCAATGCAGCCCCGGCAGAGATCGCGCCCGTTGAGCGCATCGAGCTGAGCGACGTTTCCTTCGGGCACGAAGAAAAGGTCATCCTCTCCCATGTGGATTACCGCTTTGAGGCGGGGAAGAAGTACCTCATTCTGGGTGAAAACGGCAGCGGCAAGAGCACGCTTTTCAAGCTGCTCACCGGTCTTGAATCGGAGTACGAGGGCTGCATTTCCGTCAACGGAACGGACATCCGGGGGCTGTGGCCCGCGCTTTATGATGAGATCGGCGTCGTCCTTCAGGATGCGTTCCTCTTTGACGATACCTTCCTCCAGAACGTCACGCTCTATCGCCCGGAACTCCAAGGGCGCGTCGAGCCTGTGATGCGCTCTCTGGGAATGGACGCCTTCCTTGCATCGCACGACCTTGACCAGCCGTTCCAGAACACGAAGGGCAACCTTTCCGGCGGCGAAAAGCAAAAATTAGCGCTCGCGCGGGTGCTGGTCGAGCGAAAGAGCGTCATCTTCCTGGACGAGGCCACCGCGAACATGGACAAGACCAGCAGCCGGCAGATCCTGTCGCAGCTGCTCCGGACGGACGGCCTGACCGTCATCAGCATCGAGCACAAGGTGAGCCCCGAAATTCTCCCCCTCTACGATACGATCCTCGAGCTGAAGGACAAGCGCTTGGTGGAAAGGGCATAACGCAAAGTATATCTTGCCAATTTCACGCTGCTGTGCTAAACTGGTAAAAAATCAGGAAAGGACCTTCCGATCGCTATGGAATTTTTATCGAACAAGCCTCTTCTCATCACCGATACCATTCTGCGCGATGCGCACCAGTCGCAGGCGGCGACGCGCATGACGCTCGAGGACATGCTTCCCGCCTGCGAAATCCTCGATTCCATCGGCTACTACTCCCTCGAATGTTGGGGCGGCGCCACGTTCGACGCCTGCCTGCGCTTTTTGGATGAGGACCCGTGGGAGCGGCTGCGCCAGCTGCGCGCCCACCTGCCGCACACGAAGCTGCAGATGCTCTTCCGCGGGCAGAATATCTTAGGCTATAAGCACTATGCCGACGATGTGGTCGACGAATTCTGCGCCAAGTCCATCGACAACGGCATCGATATCATCCGCATCTTCGACGCGCTCAACGACGTGCGCAACTTAGAGCAGGCCATCAAGTCGACGAAGAAGTACGGCGGTCAGGTCGAGGCAACCCTTTCCTACACCATCTCCCCCATCCACAACGAGGATTACTTCGTCAAGCTCGCCCGCGAGCTGGAGCAGATGGGCGCGGATGTGCTGTGCATCAAGGACATGGCGAACCTCCTGCTGCCGATGGACGCTTACTCCCTCGTCAAGCGCCTGAAGGAAACGGTCGATATGCCCATCCACCTGCATACGCACAACACGAGCGGCACGGGCGACATGGTCTACCTGATGGCCGCGATGGCGGGCGTCGACATGGTCGACACCGCGCTCTCCCCGCTCGCCAACGGCACCTCCCAACCCGCGACGGAATCTCTCGTGGCAACGCTCAAGGGCACGGTGCGCGACACGGGGCTCGATCTCGACAAGATGAGCACTGCCGCCGTCCACTTCCGCAAGGTCGCCGAGCGGCTCAAGTCCACCGGCGCGCTTGACCCGAAGGTGCTGAACGTCGACACGAACACGCTTTTGTATCAGGTCCCCGGCGGGATGCTCTCAAACCTCATCTCCCAGCTCAAGCAGGCGGGCAAGGAGGACAAGTATTACGACGTGCTCGCCGAGATCCCGCGCGTGCGCGAGGACTTCGGCTATCCCCCGCTGGTCACGCCCTCGAGCCAGATCGTCGGCACGCAGGCCGTGCTGAATGTCATCACCGGCGAGCGCTATAAGATGGTGCCCAAGGAATCCAAGGCCATGCTGCGCGGCGAATACGGCAAGCTGCCCGGCAAGGTCAGCGACGAGGTGCGCGCCAAGGCGGGCATCAAGCCCGAGGACGTCATCACCTGCCGCCCCGCCGACCTTCTTGAGCCGGAGCTTCCCAAGTACCGCGAGGAATTCAAGGACCTTGCAAAGAGCGAGGAGGATGTGCTCTCGCTCGCGCTCTTCCCGCAGGTCGCCCCCGCGTTCATCAACCGCCGCAACCTGCGCACACCGAAGCCTCACCGCACGATGGCGCCCATCGCGCATCCTGCAAAGCATGAGCGCGCCGTTGCGCCGTTTGCCCGCAAGTAACGCCAATAAAAAAGCCCTTCCGCTCGGAAGGGCTTTTTTCATGCAGTTTTTCAGCGGATGAAATTCGTCGAAACGCGCGCTTCCTTCTCAGGAAGGCCAAACTGCTCCTTCCCCAGCGCAATGCTCTTCATCAAGAACGTCATGTTGCGCGCGAGCGCACGCATGGTCTGCTTTCCCTCTTCGTCCGCCTCCGCCTCGCCGGGCGTGCAGCCGTGGATGCTGTTCCAATACTGGCTGGATGCGATCGGCATACCGGAGATGGCGAAGTACTTGTTGAGCTCGTCGAAGGTCGCCGAGCAGCCGCCGCGGCGCGCGCAGACGACGCTCGCGCCGACCTTCATCGTCTTGTCGAACGGTGTGCTGTAAAACAGGCGATCGAGGCAGGCGATGAGCGTCGCGTTCGCGGACGCGTAATAGACGGGGCTCGCCACGACGAGGCCATCCGCCTCCTCAAACTTCGGCTTGAGCTCGTTGACCACGTCGTCAAAAACACACTTGCCGAGCTTGCCGCAGGCTCCGCAGGCCGTGCAGCCGCGCACGGCCTGATTGCCGATGAGCACGGTCTCGACCTCCACGCCGCTTGCCTTGAAGATCTCCTCCATCTCACGCAGCGCGACGGCCGTGTTGCCGTTCGCGTGCGGGCTGCCGTTGATCATCAGTACCTTTAACTTATCCATTGCTGTCTCCTCCTGTATCATTTGCGCAGCGCGGAGCGCTTGCCCTGCTCCGCGCGCTTTCTATTGCTTCGTCGATCCTTTGGAACAGCCGCTGATATACTTCCTCTGGCCGCCTCCGCTTTGGCCGCCAGAAATCGCGCAGCTTTCCCAGCTCTTCACTGTCGCCGCAGAGCGACCTCACCCGCGCGTAAGCATACTCGTTCGCGTCCACCTCGTAAAGAAGGCCCAAATAGATATCGGCAAAGTCTTCCTCACCGCTCAGGCAGCACTCCTGCCATCCACCCCTATCCAGGCGATAGCATGTCCCGTCGTAGAGCACCACATAAGGCAGGCTCCTGCGTATCGTTTCGTCAAAGCGCTCGGGATGCTGGTACTGCTCCGCGTGCCGCAGCTCGTGGACAAGATAGAACATCGCCTCGTACTCCGGCGCACTTTGCAGCACGGCCGGATTGAGAAAAAGCGTTTTTGCCACCGGATCAAACGTGCCGTTGGCCGTCTCATAGCCCGGTGGCATCTGAAACGACAGCGATATCTTCAAATCTTTTTCCGCGCAGAAGTCCCCTGCCAGTTTTGCAGCATCGCTGAGCTCCATGACCGTCCTCCCTCCGCAGATCGTCTCACTCTTCCGTTTCACGCGCGGCGCCTTCCCTGCGTGTGCGCTTGTAGCCGTACATATTTTTATCCGCGCGGTCTTTGACCGTGACCACATTCTCGCTCGACAGCTCTGCCGAGCCGAACGACACCGTCGGCAGGAACGTGACCTCCTTCCGCCGCTCATCCAAGCGGCGCACAAAGTCTCTCGCGCAGGTTTCCTCCCTGCCGCCATCCTGCAGGAGGACACAGAACTCGTCGCCGCCCGTGCGATAGCAAAAGCCGTAGCGGGCATAGGACTTCTTGATGCAATCTGCGATCTCGGCAAGGCAGATATCGCCCTTCAGATGACCGTATTGGTCGTTGATCTGCTTGAAGCCGTCCACATCGAACACGATCAGCACGCCGCCGCTGCGGCGCATCTCCGCCGTGCGGTTCAAGTAGCTGTTTTGATTCAAAAGGCCCGTGAGCGCGTCAAGCTGGTTCCACATCTCGCTGCAATAGATGAAATACAGCACCGAGAGCAGCGTGATGCACAGCCATGTGACATGCAGTTCCGGCAGTGTGACTTGTATGACCGTTTCCGCCATCAGGAAAAGAACGAGCGGATAAATGAGCGCGCGGCTGCGGTTCTGAAAAGCCCCGGCTGTGATGATCGTAGACACCGCAAGGTACACGATCGCCGCAAAATACACGATAACATAAAGGGGAAAATAAGGACCGCGCGAATAGACATTATCCGTGCTCACAGAAAACACAGCCCCGCTCGGGATCAGCGCCGCAAGGAGGATCAGATACCCGATCTCACAGCCTACCGCCGCTTTGACCTCTCGTTTGGCAGTCGTCTTTTTGTCCAGCACATACGCAAGACAGATCGAAATGGCTGGCGACAGGCCAAAGCCCAGATAATTCGCCGCGATGTTCAGCCATCGGCAGCGCGGCGGCGCGCCGTCGACCGCCAGCGTGACCGCCTCCAGCACCGAAACGCCCGCAATGAGCATATAGGCGAGAAAAAATCCCCGTTTTTGCTTTTGGTCAAGCGACTCACTCAGCTTTGTGAGGATACACATAAAGCCCAGCACAAAGACATCGATCGCCGTTAAAACATAAAAATATTTATCCATTACAAAAACTCTTTCCATGAAGCGGACAGCCGATCAACCAATGCCCGAAATTGCGATCAGGCGTACGGGGTTCTTTGAATATCGCCGCTTTGCTCCTCCGCTCCATTTTCCCATCGTCACCCCCGCTCAAGCCGGCAGACAGCCTCGATATGGTCCGCTCTCGGAAACATATCAACGGCGGCGGCGCGCGTGGCGGTATAGCCCAGCTCCGCAAAACGCTTCACGTCGCGCGCCATGGTCGCGCTGTCGCACGAGACGTACACGACACGTTCCGGCTGCATCTCGGCGATGCTCTCCACCACGTCGGCGGCCAAGCCCTTGCGCGGCGGGTCGACGGTGATGACGTCG
>UQMQ01000034.1 GCA_900542245.1 uncultured Eubacteriales bacterium | reverse complement strand
GGAGCGGAAAGAAAGGATGAAGAAATATGAGTTATCAAGAAGTGTCCGAAAGCAGTTTGCTCTATGTGCTGGTTATTGTATCCTTATTGATCATCGCAGCAATCTGCGTATATTATTTGCTTCTCTGCATGCGAAAGGCAAAGGAAATGGGAATCTCCAAGCAGAAAGTCAACGAAATTATCAAATCCACCGCTATTTTTTCCATTGTGCCATCTATCGCGATCGCAATCGGTCTGGTAACGCTGGTCATCGTCATCGGTATCCCGTATGCGTGGTTCCGTCTGTCCGTGATCGGATCGGTATCCTACGAACTGATGGCCTCTAATATGGCGCTCAGCGCTTTGAAACTCGACCTTGCCAATGCGGACGCCGACGCGTTCGGATTGATTATGTGGGTGATGTGCGTACCGATCACCTCCACCGTTCTGGCAAACATCTTTGTCTGCAAGCCGATGCATCTGGGAACCATGCGCGTCGGAAGCGGCGACAAAAAGTGGGGCGCGCTTTCCCAAACGACTTTTATGACAGCTTTGCTGGTAGTACTGATCGTGCCGATGATATTCGGCGGATTGGTTGGACTGCTGACCTTTGTCACCAGCGCACTGATCGCAGTCGTGGTGTCCATGCTGGCAAAGAAGACCGGTGCAAAGTGGATGAACGATTTCATACTTGCCATCTGTCTGATTGGTGCGATGGGTATGTCGGTCGTTTATACGAATTTGTTGGGATAGGAGGAGACGAAAATGAAAAAAGAAAAGAAGACAAAGCCATACGTAGAACCGTATTTTGAAGAAATGCACCGGAAAGGCATCATTTTGACCATCATTTCGCTAATCTTGTTCGTGGGCGTACCAACGATCACCTGTATCGTCTATGACATCATGCCAAATTTCGGCACCGTGATCGCGACCGGTATCGGTCTGATCGCCATCTTCGTTCCGACAGGGATCGCAGAGATGTTCGGCGAAGTGCCGATCATGGGTAGTTCCTACTATCTTGCCTGCTTGACCGGCAACATCTTGAATCTGAAACTGCCATCCGCAATCAACGCAATCAAGGTTTCCGGCTTCAAACAGGGAACGAAAGAAGCAGATGTGGTCGTCGGTATCGCGATCGCAGTTTCTTCTCTAATCACTCTGGTAATTCTGGCGCTCGGCGTTATCTTGCTGATGCCGTTGGAATCATTTATGACTTCCGAAGCGATTGGCATCGCGGCTTCCAATGTCCTTCCGGCGCTGTTTGGCTGTCTGGTGCTTGGCTTTATCGGCAACGATGTCGGCGGAGGTATCATCATTAAAGGAAGACTGAAAGCAGCTATCGTACCGTTTATTTTCTTTATTGTCCTGTACCTGCTGATCTCGGATCTTTATGAAGCATTTGAAGGTTTCCTGATGATCATCGGCATCGGCATGGTCTATCTGATCACCAAGAAAATGTATAAAGCCGGAAAGATCGAGGTCATTCTTCCGGAAAGCGATAGCATGGAGGCTGCCGACGAGATCTTTGAAGCAGAGCTTGCAGGTGAGGAAAACAAGGAAGAAATGTAAAGTGAAAAAGGGGGAAGATTCAAAATGAAGGATCAGGAAAGAGTTTCGAAAATCATCGATGCGTTGGCACCGGAGTTAAAAACACTGGCATTAAATATTCATGACAATCCGGAGCTGGGATTGCAGGAGTTTAAAGCCTGCGCGTGGCAGAAGGAACTGCTCACGAAATACGGCTTTCAAATTGAGGATCATTTCTGCAATTTGGAAACCGCCTATAAGGCAGTGTATAAAGGCAAAAAACAGGGACCGAAGATTGCGTTCCTTGCAGAATACGACGCGCTGCCGGGGTTAGGACATGGCTGCGGACACAATCTGATCGCGATGGTTGCGGTCGGCTGCGGGATCGCCTGCCGAGAATTTGCGGATGAATACGGCGCGGAGATAGACGTGATCGGGACACCGGCAGAGGAAACCGCCGGTACGAAGGTACCGATGAGCGCGATGGGAGTATTTAAGGATTATGACGCAGTTATGATGGCACATCCCGCGTTCGCCAATGCGGAATCGATGAATACCATCGCTATGGACGCTTACAAAATCGAGTTTTTTGGCAAACCGGCACATGCCGCAAGCGCGCCGCATGAGGGAATCAACGCGTTGGACGCAATGATCAATTTTTTCAATCTCATCAACGCCATGAGGCAGGAGACCAAACCGGATGCCCGCATCCACGGCATCATCACCGATGGCGGCAAGGCGGCCAATATCATTCCGGACTATACCTCTGCTAGCTTCTATATCCGCGCCAATCGCGTGGCGGACGTCAAGAAGCTCGCGGAACGTGTACGTAACTGCGCGGCAGGCGCGGCGCTCGGAACCGGCTGTACTTACAAAATGGAGTATAATGAGGAAAACTTCAAAGATACCTGTACCAACCGCGCATTGAACGATCTGGCGGTCGAAAACATCCAGAACTTTGTCAGCGAACCGATTCTGCGTCTGGGCAACATTTACGTGCCGGGTTCCTCAGATCTGGGGGATGTCAGCTATGAGGCCCCGGCGATCCAGGTCGTTTTTAAGGTCGGTGAAAACGCGAACCCGATGGGCGGCGCGCACACACCGGAGATGGTAGCAGCCGCAGGGTCTGAATACGGTATGGACAACGGTCTGAATTTTGTCAAAGGACTGGTCATGACAGCCGTTGACCTGATGACGAAGCCGGAAAAACTGGTGGCCATCAAAGAGGAATTCAGCCATGTAAACGACGAACCGCAGACGGTACTCTAGACCACGGCGGTTCGCAGGCAGAAGATGTCGAAAAAACAAGGGGCTGCTCGCGTGAACGGTTATTTTCCGTTCATGCGAGCAGCCCTCTTTGCGCCTCGTTATCGACGGAAGTTTCGATCATTTCCTCGACGGTTTATTTCACTACGTCGGCCATGGTGTACATGCCCGGACCCTTGCCTTCCATAAATTCAATAGCTCTGCAAGCGCCGATCGCGAAGCATCTTCCGGTGTAGGATTGGTGCCTGATCTCGATCCGCTCATCTATACCGCCGAAGTATATGGTGTGCGTGCTGGGAGAATCGCCCATGCGTCCGGAGTGAAATTGGATCTGAGAAAGATCAATTCCCGCAGCCTGCGCCATCGCTTCTCCCATCTCGAGGGCGGTTCCGCTGGGTGCGTCAAGCTTATCTCTGTCGTGGATATCCATGATTTCAATATCGCAGGTTGTGTGCAGGTTCTTCGCCGCGAACTCCAGCATCTTCATCAAAACATTGACCATGAAGGATGTGTTCGCTGCCTTGAGGAGCGGGATCTTTTTGCTCGCGTCCTCGATTTTTTGATTCATCTCCGATGTGAAACCGGTGCTGCCCTCTAGGAGCGCTTTGTTGTGAGCAAGGCAAACATCAAGCACATCCATTGCGATGTTTGCTCCGGAAAAATCCACGACTAGATCGCATTTGTCGATCACTGCGTCCAGGTCGTCATACACCTTAACGCCGCAGATCTCTGTGCCGATGTAATCTCTGCCTTTCGGGCCTATGGTGCCGACCACTTCAATGTCCGGACACTTTACGGCTTCTTCTAAGATCAACGAATTCATCTTGCCTTTCGGCGCTGTTATAATTACGTTTACCATCTTTTTTTGCAATCAGACTGTTTGACTGCTTCTCCTTTCATTACGATTGTAAATAGAGTATAAGCTATTTGCGCAGCAATATCAACTTTATGAAAGAAAAAAGCGCAACGAAAAAAGCCGCGCTTTTGCATATCTAAGAGAGAATCAAGAGGACAGCCGTACTGCGTCTACCGCGCATTGCCCACCTTGTCCGCGTAGCGGATGGTCTCCATCGCGTCACGCGCGTAGCGGTCGGCGCCGATGCGGTCGGCGTATTCCTGATTGAGGACCGCACCGCCGACTACGACTTTGCACCAAGGCGCTTTTTCCTTGAGCAGTTCGATGGTTTCCTGCATGGCAGGGACGGTGGTGGTCATCAGGGCGCTCAGACCGGCTGCCGGGGCATGGTGGGCGATGACCGCATCTAAAATATCCTGCGGGGCGACGTCCTTGCCAAGATCGATGACTTCAAACCCGTAGTTTTCGAGCAGCAGACGCACGATGTTCTTGCCGATATCATGGATATCGCCATGGACGGTCGCGATGACGACCGGGCATTTATTGGCGGCAGTATCACCGGACATCTGCGCCTTGATCTTTTCAAACGATGCCTTGGCGGCCTCTGCTGCCATCAAAAGCTGCGGCAGATAGACCCGTTTCTCCTCAAAGCCCTGTCCGACGATATCGAGCGCAGGAATGATTTCATTCTGAATGATCTGCAGCGGCTCGGTGTCGGTCAGCATTTGCGCGGTAAGCTCTGCAGCCTGTTCTTTGAGTCCCTTGGCAATGGCGCGCTGCAAGGCAGAAGCGTAATCGCCGGCAGCGGCAGTAGCGGCAGACGGCGTCGACAGCTGTGCGCTATCCGGGCTGCTGCTGTTTCCGGCTTGCGCAGGCTGTGCAGCAGACACCGCTTCCGGCAGGGCAGAGACGAATGCGATATAATCGCTGCAGTTTTCATCCATCTGGTGCAGCGCGCGGAAAGCGTAATAGGCTTTCATCATATCCTGTGCGTAAGGATTCATGATCGCTGCAGAGAGCCCATTCTCCAACGCACAGGTATAGAAAGCCGCATTGATGGCGTCCCGCTTCGGCAGTCCAAACGAAACATTGGACACACCGAGAGAGGTATGACAGCCGAGCTCATTTTTGATGATGCGAAGCGCCTTGAGCGTTTCCATGGCAGCGCCCGGCTCTGCGCTGACGGTCATGGCCAGCGTATCGAAAATGATATCTTTTTTACTGATGCCGTAGGCTTCGGCACAGGCGAGAATTTTTTCGGCGATTGCGACGCGGCCTTCCGCAGTCTTTGGGATTCCGCTGTCGTCAAGTGTCAGTGCGACGACCAGCCCACCGTATTTTTTGACCAGCGGGAAAATCGTGTGCATAGATGCCTCTTTGCCGTTGACGGAATTGATCATGGCTTTGCCGTTGTAGACGCGCAGCGCGGCTTCCATCGCTGCCGCGTCCGAGGTATCGATCTGCAGCGGCAGATCAATGACAGCCTGCAACTCCTCGACCGCCTCCCGGAGCATTGCAGGTTCGTCAATCTCCGGCAGACCGACGTTGACATCCAGAATCTGCACGCCGCATTCCTGCTGACGGATGCCTTCCTGCAGGATATAGTCGATGTCATGCTCCTTGAGCGCCTGTTTGAAACGCTTTTTCCCCGTCGGATTGATGCGCTCTCCGATCAGCAGCGGCTGCTTGTCAAACTTGACCGCATGCGTATAGGAAGAAACGCAGGTGATCTGCTTGTCCGTCAGCGGCACAGGGGAGAGCGTGCGGGAAGCATCGACGATTTTCCGGATATAGACCGGGGTGGTACCGCAGCAGCCGCCTGCGACGCGCACGCCCTGCCGGATATAGTCCGCCATGTCGCTTGCGAATTCTTCCGGCAGTGTGGCGTAGACTGCCTTACCGTCAGATTCCTGCGGCAGACCGGCGTTCGGCTTGAGCAGCACCGGGATCGAGGCATTTGCCAAAAGCTCTGCAACAACGCCACGCATCTGTTTCGGCTCTAGCGAACAGTTGGCGCCGATGGCGTCCGCGCCCATGCCCTCCGCCATGGCGACCATGGCAGCAGGAGATGCACCGGTCATCAGCTTACCGTCCTCACCGTAGGCATTGGAGACGAAAACCGGCAGATCACAGTTCTCCTTGGCAGCCAAGAGGGCTGCTTTGGTTTCATAGCTGTCGCTCATGGTCTCGATATAGATTAAATCAACCCCGTTTGCCGC
This sequence comes from uncultured Eubacteriales bacterium, assembly GCA_900542245.1. GTDB lineage: Bacteria > Bacillota > Clostridia > Peptostreptococcales > Anaerovoracaceae > CAG-238. The sequence continues at coordinate 13,288 of UQMQ01000034.1, read as the reverse complement.
GCCGAGGCGTACGACCTCTGCGAACAGGGTCACAGCGTCCTCGAAAGCGAGGTCGCCGTACGGCTTGAGCAGCTTGCCGCAGGGACCGACGTCCAGGGCGATATATTTTGCCTGCGGAGCATCGGCACTGTCGCGGGCGATTCTGGTATTCTGCACCGCGGCAGCAATGATCTCGGACAGCTCTTCATGGCTGAACTTCAAGGCATTGGCACCGAAGGTATTGGTGGCGACGACATTACTGCCGGCTTCAAAATAGTCTTTTTGTATTTTTTGAATGACATCCGGATGACTGAGATTCCAACGCTCCGGGTATTCGCCGGGCGCAAGTCCGGCCTCCTGCAGCAGGGTACCCATGCCGCCGTCCAGATAAAGCAGGTGTTCCTGCATGTAGTCTAAAATATTCATGGTTTTCATCGCGATTCCTCCAGCGATCGTGTGTATATGAGAATGCGGCAGCAATCATCGCTGCCGCAGATGTGTAAACGTGTTTCTGCGCCCCCAGTGCGGGCGACGACCGTTACGCCTGCCGGAACAGACAGTCGGTTTTGGCGCAGGATGCGCAGTCTGCATGCGACCTTGCCTCCGCATCGGCTGTCTGCACAGCCTGCGGTAAAAGCCCGATGATGGCGGTCACCGACTTGCTCGGCGACATCAAGAGGCTGTCGTTGAGGGAAAGCCCGATTTTGCGGTGACAATCCAAAGCCTGAAAGAAAGCTTTCTGCGCATCGAGCGGGAAATCACCGTAGCCGGGGCTGAAACGCGGTCGCAGCTGATAGCCCTCTGCGGCATAGTCCGCGGCAAGTTCGTCGCAAAACGCATCACAGAGACTTTCGATGCGCTCTGCGCCGATGGCCTGCATGCACAGCGCCTTGGTCGGTGAGAGTCTGCCGTATCTGGCGATCAGCCGGTCCGGCGCCAGTCCGACGGTGGCTGCGAACAGAATGACTTTGTCACAGCCCTGCAGATTGCGGCAGAGCCCCTGACTGTCGGTCTGCATGAAGCCGAGGTGCAGAAGTGTTTCACCGGGCGGCTGCGTGCTTGCCTGCAAGCGATCGCATGCCTGCGGCGGATTTTCGCGGGTAGGTACAGCTCGCGTGACCTCGGATACGCGCCAGCAGACCTTGTAAACGAGCTGCGGCAGCAGTTCGGCAAGACAGGCATCGAGCAGATCGTCAAAGGTATCGCCTGCGTCGGTGCATCGCATATAGCGCAGAATCTCGCGCCGGTTGACGGGCGGCTGCGCGTAGTTTTTCGTAAAAATAATCGGTTCCATGTGCGTTCGTACTTTATTTGCCGAGGATGTCGGACAGGTTGGCTTGAATCTTCTGCGCCACATCCGGCTTGTTCATGGAGTAAACGTGGACATTGGTGATATTGTTGGCAAAGAGGTCGATGATCTGGTCGGTCGCGTAAGCGATACCGGCCTGCTTCATGGCCGCAGGGTCACTGCCGAACTTGTCCACAAGCGTCTTGAAACGCTGCGGTACGTGGGAACCGGAGAGCTTCAGCGCGCGGTCGATCTGATTCGCATTGGTGATCGGCATGATACCGGCGACGACCGGAACGGTGATGCCCGCCTCGCGGATTTTATACAAGAAATTGTACAAAAGGTTGTTATCAAAGAACATCTGCGTGGTCAGGAACTCGCAGCCCGCATCGACCTTTTCCTTGAGGAAACGAATGTCCTCCTTCTGATTGCTGCTCTCCGGGTGTTTCTCCGGATAGCAGGCGCCGCCGATACAGAAATCCGCACCGCTTTCCTTGAGCTCGCGGATCAGATCGATGGCGTGATGGTAGGACCAGGTCTCCTGATGCGAAAGGTCCATATCGGCAGGGATGTCACCGCGCAGCGCCATGATGTTTTCGATGCCGGCCGCTTTGATCTCTTCGATCTGCTGATGCACGGTCTCCTTTGTCGATGAAACACAGGTCAGATGCGCAAGCGTCTGCACATTGTATTGGTTCTTGATGTTTTTGGCAATATCGAGCGTATATTTGCTGGTACCGCCGCCTGCACCGTATGTCACGCTGACAAAAGCAGGGTGCAGCTTGGCGATCTCCTCCGTCGCTTTTTTGACACTGTCAAAGGCCGCGTCCTGCTTCGGCGGGAAAACTTCAAAGGACAGCGAAAGGGTTTCTTGCTTGAGTGTATGAATCAGTTTCATATGAGAATGCCTCCGGATAATATCGTCATTTTTTTAGTGGTTTTATTATACTATGCCTTATCGCTTTTCGCAAGGGTCAGACACGCAGAAATGCATAAAAATTTGTGTCATTAAAACAAATAAAGAAAATATTTCGTGTGATGCAATACAATGAAAAGGGCGGAATCCCTGTGCAGCAAGCAGATAGGAGGTGGCAGTTGATCTCGCAAAAAAACAAAAGAAACGACCTTTCTCCAAGCTGATCCCATGGATTCTTGGCAAACATGTCGTTTCTTTTGATGAGCTAATGCGAATCAGTGAACGTAATTGCTTTTTTAATGCCGGGTATGACCGGTTTATGCAAGTGCTGCGCCGAGCTTTGCGCAAGCCTCTTTGGCTTCGTCGTCCGGTGCTTCGTTGCAGATGACGTAATCGCAGGCAAACAGCATGCCGGCGTCATCACAACGCTTTTCCCATAAACGCATCCATTCGCCGTCGCCCCAGCCGTAGGAACCGAACAGTGCAACTTTTTTGCCGCGCAGCTTTGGCTCGCAAGCGTCAAACATCGGCGCGAACTCGGTTTCTTCCAGTTCTTCCGCACCCATGGAAGGGCAGCCAAAGGCGATCGCGTCAAACTGTCCGATCATTTCCGCGTTAAAATCTGCGGAGGTGAATACACTGACGTCTGCACCGGCTGCTTTTGCGCCTGCAGCGACTTGATTCGCCATTTCTTCTGTATTACCTGTTCCACTCCAATAAACAACTGCTGCTTTACTCATATTTAGGTACCTCTTTTCTTTTTCTATTTGATGTTGTCAGATCAGACGATCTGCAGGCAAGCCGTGCAGGGCTTGCTCCCAACCTGCGCTCATGCCGCGATCGTCAGCTGACAGACCGTTTTGCCCTTTTGAAACATCAGACGATACATCTCTTTACACTTGTCGAATCTGCGAAACGTCTTGCGTGCCTCACATTCGTTGCAGTAGACCTTCCAGCAGCCGCTGCATTTGCAGTTCTTGCCGCTGTTCTGGATGTAGCCCATGACATCGCCGGGCGGATAGCCCAAAAAGAGACCGATCTCATGGGGAAAATCTCCGGTGCGATTGATGCGCTCCGCGAGGTGTGCGATCGCGCTCTCCGGAGAAAGGTCGGTGTAGCCGAGTTTTTTGAGCATGCAGGATGCTGTTTTGTTCGCAAGGTCGAGTGCCAGCTTCCTGCTGCGATAGACATAAATCAACGCGCTGTCTGCAGTCTTGCGGATCATCGTCAGGCTGACACCCTTGACCGCCAGCAGTGTATTCAGATGCAGAAGCTGCGCTTCCAGTTCGTATTCGGACGCAAAGCTGTAATTAAAGAGATTTGCGGTTTTGAGCGACGCCAGTGTCGGCGCACAGTGATTGATCAGATATTGTTCCATGAAAAGCCCGTGTCCTTTCCTATGTCGATTTCGTATTTTACTTTGCTAACAGCTGCCAAAATGCAAGGCGATAAGACCCAAAGGTTTACGCGCTTTTCGCTGCGGCGAAAGCGGCGAATGGTCGTCGGAACGAAGGTACTGCGACAGCTTCAAAAACCAATTGGTAACTCTGTGACAAACCTCTGAATGGTAGTTAGCGATAGCTAACTACATGAGAAAACTTTGGCGGGCGATCAGAAACCACCCGCCGGATCGTTTTCAGATGACAATTAAAAATTTAAGCAGCATTTAAAAAATAAATGGTTAGCATAGGCTAACTATACAACATCAAAAAAGATTTGTCAACTGTTTTTTGTCAGCTGCGAAATCTTTTTTGCTGATTTGCTTCGGAAGTAATACGAAGTGAGGCGAAACTGCCTGCACTACCCTTGCATTTCCGTCTGCAAAAGCTCATCGAGCATTTCGCGGCAGGCGCCGCACTTATTTCCGATATCTGCCTTTTCACATAAGGTCTTTAAATCGGTGATGTGATGCTCACGGATCAAATCGCGCACCTCGCCGAGCGTTTTTTTCTTACAGACACAGATCAGATAATCTGCGTTTTTTCCTTCCAATGCCATGAATAGAATCCTCCTTTGCATTTGTCTTTTCGCTTTTCCTACGCGTCGGCTCTATGGATTTGCCAAAGCGCAGGCGAGTCTCTTGCATTATATACCCGCCCGCGGCGCAAATTACACACAAAACACACCTTTTCTTTTGGAAGGAAAGATGATATAGTGATAGTATCTTTATCATAGATAAACGAACAACAGAAAGGCGGTAAGCAAAAAATGATACATATTCATGCATTCTACAGAGCAGATAACAGCGAGATGCTTCATAAGTTTTATGAAGAGGCAGCAGCGGCAGGCGTGATCGAAGCGTCCAGAAACGATGCCGGAAATGTAAAATATGACTATTATTTCTCGGCAGAACGGGAGAATGAAATCCTGCTTGTGGAGAAATGGGAAACCAGAGAACACCTACAGGCACATTGCACAATGCCGCAGATGGCGACCCTTGCAAAGCTCAAAGAAAAATATAACATTCAAACAGAACTCGAAGAACTGTAATACCCGCATAACAGGTCGGAAGCAGAACCGCTGCGCGCACGCGTTCTTCCCTTTTCATTTTAGAAAAGTAGTGGTATAATAGTTCTATCGATAAAAATTACAATACTTCAGAGAGGGATGAATCAAATGATAAAGGTAGATATTTTTTCAGGTTTTTTAGGAGCCGGCAAGACGACGCTGATCAAGAAGCTGATCGAGGAGGCGTACAAGGGTGAGCAGGTCGTGCTGATTGAGAACGAGTTTGGCGAGATCGGGATTGACGGCGGTTTCCTCAAGGACTCTGGCGTGGAGATCAATGAAATGAACTCCGGCTGCATCTGCTGCAGTCTGGTCGGTGATTTCGGCAAGGCTTTGGAACAGGTCGTAGAGCAGTTCCATCCGGACCGCATCCTCATCGAACCGTCCGGTGTCGGCAAGCTCAGTGACATCATCCAGGCCGTCGAAAACCTAGATCTTGCGGATGTGCAGCTGAACGGTTTTACAACCATCGTCGATGCGAAGAAAGCTAAAATCTATATGAAGAATTTCGGAGAGTTCTTTAATAACCAGGTGGAACACGCGTCGTCCATCATTCTCAGCCATACTAAGGGCATGGACGCGGAGAAACTCGCGCAGGTCGTTGCCTTGCTGCGGGAACACAATCCGCACGCGACGATCATCACAACAGATTGGGATGCGCTGGACGGCAAGAAGATCCTGGCTGCAATGGAAAAGCGCGATACGATTGACGAAGCGCTGCACCATCTGGAAGAAGAACAGGCGCACGCGCACCATCACGATCACGATGACGCATGCGGCTGTGGTCACGACCACCATCACGATCACGACCACCACCATCACGATGATGACGAGGCATGCGGCTGCGGTCACGAGCATCATCACGACCATGAGCATGAACATGAACATCACCACCACGACCATGATGATCACTGCTGCTGCGGGCACGATCATGGACATGAGGGGCATCATCACGCGGACGAGGTTTTTGACAGCATCGGCATCGAAACGCCGAAAAAATATACGATCGAAAAGATCGAAAAAGCCTTGGAAGCACTGGAAGATCCGCACGCTTACGGTTTCGTGCTCAGAGCAAAAGGCATCGTAGAGGGCGAGGACGGACAGTGGATCCACTTCGACTATGTACCGGGCGAACCGGATGTCAGAACCGGCAGCGCGGAGATCACGGGCAGACTTTGTGTCATCGGCTCCAAACTGGAGGAAGACGCGATCCGCAAGCTGTTTGAAGCGTAGCACTTCACAGCAAACCGGCAAAACAAAAAACAGCAACAAAAGGAGTGAGCCAAATGGCACAGACCAGAGAGATTCCGGTATATCTGTTTACCGGCTTTTTAGACGCAGGCAAGACCACCTTCATTCAGGAGACCTTAGAGGACCCGCAGTTCAACGACGGACAAAAGACGCTGATCCTGCTCTGCGAGGAAGGAGAAACGGAGCTTTCTCCAATCAAATTCGCGGCCTCGGGCTGCAAGATCGTGACAGTGGATGAGGAGGAACAGCTCACCGAGAGCTATCTCGCGGATTTGCAGGAAAAACTGCAGTTTGAGCGGGTGGTCGTAGAATACAACGGCATGTGGCTGCTGGATACGTTCTACAGCGCGATGCCGCCGAGCTGGACGGTCTATCAGGAGATGACCTTCGCGGACGCGCGGACTTATTTGACCTACAACGCGAATATGCGCAATCTGACCGTCGATAAAATGAAATCCACAGAGACGATCGTGTTCAAGCATTTTACGAAGGTTATGGACAAGATGGCTTATCACAAGATTGTCAGAGCCATCAATCGTCGCTGCGATATCATCTACGAATACGGACCGAACGATGTAGAGATCGACAATATTGAGGATCCGTTGCCGTTCGACATCGACGCGCCGATCATCGAGATCGCGGACAAGGATTACGCGGTCTGGTACGCGGATATGACCGAGGAGGAAGCAAAATATTACGGTAAGACCATTCGTTTTAAGGGCAGAAGTCTGCTCGGCGGCGGTCTGAAGGATGACGAATTTGTCATCGGCCGTCACATTATGACCTGCTGCGTGGAGGACATCCAGTTCGGCGGTCTGGTCGCCAAATACAAGGACGCGCAGAGTCTCGAGCATGGCGGCTGGGTCGATATGACAGCGAAGATCGAGCGGGAATACAACGATATGTATCAGAGTGAGGGTCCGGTTTTTCATGTAATCAGCGTGACGAAGATACCGCCGATTGCGGACGAGGTCGCGACCTTCTACTAGGATGCTGCCGGAAGCAGGCACATCTGACCGTAAGGCAAAAAGAGGGCTGCGGCGAGCAAAAAAACGCGGCGAATCTGTTTTCCGAAAAAAGGAAGCAAAAGAAGCAATCACCCAAAAGACCGAATAGGAGGAAATGATGACTGTATCGAGAGACTATTTACAGAAGATGGACGCATACTGGCGTGCCGCAAACTATTTGTCCGCAGCGCAGCTTTATCTGCTGGACAATCCGCTTTTGAGAGAGCCTTTGCGCAGAGAGCACATCAAGAAAAAGATCGTCGGCCACTGGGGGACGGTGCCGGGACAGAATTTTGTCTATGTGCATATGAACCGCGTCATCAAGGAAAATGACTTGAACATGATCCTGCTTTCGGGGCCGGGACATGGCGGCAATTTCTTTGTTTCCAACGCCTATCTGGAGGGAACCTACAGTGAGGTTTATCCGAACGTCGGGCAGGACAAGGAGGGGTTGACGAAGCTGTGCAAGCAGTTCTCGTTCCCGGGCGGAATCTCCAGCCATGTGGCGCCGGAAACGCCGGGCTCCATCAACGAGGGCGGAGAGCTGGGCTATTCGCTCGCGCACGCGTTCGGCGCGGTTTTTGACAATCCGGATCTGATCGCGGCCTGCGTGGTCGGCGATGGCGAGGCGGAGACCGGTCCGCTGGCGACGGCGTGGCATTCTAATAAATTTTTGAGCGCGAAGCATGATGGCGCGGTGCTGCCGATCCTGCATCTGAACGGATACAAGATCAGTAATCCGACGGTATTCGCGAGAATCTCACCGCAGGAGCGGGAGTGGTTCTTTAAAGGCTGCGGCTGGAAGCCTTATGTAGTCAGCGGCAGCGAGCCGATGGAAATGCACGCAAAGATGGCAGAGGTCGTCGATCAGTGCGTTGCCGAGATCAAGGAGATTCAGCGCAAGGCGCGGGAAGAAGGCGTGACCGAAAGACCGTTTTGGCCGATGATCATTTTAGAGACGCCGAAGGGATGGACCGGACCGAAAGCGGTTGACGGTAAGGTTATCGAGGGCACCTTCCGCGCGCACCAGGTGCCGATCAGCATGGAAAAGGAAGAACATCTGGCGCAGCTGGAGGCGTGGCTGCGGAGTTACCGGCCGGAGGAACTGTTCGGCGACGATTACCGCCTGATCCCGGAACTGCGAAAGCTGGCGCCGGAGGGTGATGCCCGCATGAGCGCGAACCCACATACCAACGGCGGCAAGCTGCTGCGGGATCTGCGCGTGCCGGATTTCAAAGATTACGCGGTCGAGGTGCCGCGGCCGGGCGCTGTCAAGACGCAGGACATGCTGGAATTGGGCGCCTATGTCAGAGACGTGATGGTGCTCAACCGCGAAAATCGTAATTTCCGTATTTTCGGGCCGGATGAATCGAAATCCAATCGGCTATATAAGGCGTTTGAAGTCGATCAAAGAGATTTTCAAGGGGAAATTTATGAGTTCGACGAGGACCTTTCACATGAAGGGCGCATCATGGACGCCTATCTCAGCGAGCACATGTGCGAGGGCTGGCTGGAGGGCTATCTGCTCACCGGACGGCATGGCTTCTTCGCGAGCTACGAATCCTTTATTCGCGTGGTGGACTCTATGGTCTCCCAGCACGCGAAGTGGCTCAAGGTCTGCAATCAGCTGCCATGGAGACAGAAGATCGCTTCTCTGAACCTGATTCTGACCTCCAATGTATGGCAGCAGGACCACAACGGTTTTACCCATCAGGACCCGGGTATGCTCGATCATGTGGCGAACAAAAAAGCGGATGTCGTCCGCATGTATCTGCCGCCGGACGCGAACTGCCTGCTGTCCTGCTTCGACCATTGTATTCAGAGCAAGAACTACGTCAATGTCATCGTGGCATCCAAGCATCCGAGCATGCAGTGGCTGACCATGGATCAGGCTGTGGTGCACTGCACGCAGGGCGTCGGCATCTGGGATTGGGCGAGCACCGATCAGGAGGCGGAGCCGGATCTGGTCATGGCCTGCTGCGGTGATACGCCGACGGTTGAGGCGCTGGCGGCGACGACGATCCTCAAGGATCACATGCCGGAGCTGAAAATCCGTTTCGTCAATGTGGTAGATTTAATGAAGCTGCAGTCGAACATGCTGCACCCGCACGGACTGACCGACGCGGAGTTTGATTCGCTGTTCACCAAGGACAAACCGGTAGTCTTTGCCTTCCACGGCTATCCGAAGCTGATTCACGAGCTGACGCATGGCAGACACAACGAACAGAATTTCTTCGTACATGGCTATTTGGAAGAGGGCACGATCACGACGGCCTTCGATATGCGCGTGCAGAACCATATCGACCGCTTCAGCCTCGTCAAGGAGGCGCTCAAGCATCTGCCGCAGCTTGGAAACCGCGGCGGACATCTGAATCAGGAAATGAACGATCTTTTGGTCAAACACAAGAACTACATCGCTGAGTACGGGCAGGATCTGCCGGAAGTGCTTGCGTGGGAGTGGCACTAGACGCGGAGAAACGCTCCGGACAAGGCGAAAAGGACTTGGGCGCAAAGGTTGATCGCGATCCTATGCGTGTTGAGAAACGCTTCGGGCAAGGCAAAAAGGATTTGGGCGCAAAGGAGCGCAAATACGCAGACGCGCAGCCTGCGGCACACGCGGGTGGTAAAGAAAGCAATGAGGACAAAAGTGCGTAAAACGGAACCTGCGATTCCTTTGCACACATGCCTGCCATGCATGGCAGGCGCTTCGCAAGGTGCTTTTGTCGATATTCCGGAAATATCGCATGGCGATATTTCCTACATAAGAAAAAACGGAGGAACAGCATGATTTATACAGATTTTCAGGGAGAAAAGATTTCGCAGCTCGGCATGGGTACGATGCGCCTTCCGGTCGTGGACGACGATAATGCGAACATTGACGAGGCGGCGGCACTGGAAATGTTCGATTACGCCTACAAGCACGGCATCAACTATTTCGATACGGCGTGGGGCTATCACGACGGCAACGCGGAGCTGGTGACCGGCGAGGCACTCAGCCGCTATCCGCGCGAAAGCTTCCATTTGACGACAAAATTCCCGGGCTATGACCGCAATAATTTCCCAAAGGTCAAGGAGATTTTCGCCAAACAACTCGAAAAACTGCAGACCGAATATTTTGATTTTTACTTATTCCACAATGTCTGTGAGTACAATATCGAAAACTATCTGAATCCGGCATTCGGGGTCAAGGAATATCTGGTCAGCGAGCGAGCCGCGGGGCGCATCAAGCACCTCGGCTATTCCGACCATGGCGGCATCGAGTGCTTCAAGCGGTTCCTCGCGGCATATGAGGATGTCATCGAATTTTGTCAGATTCAGCTCAACTGGCTGGACTGGGATTTTCAGGAGGCCAAGGAGAAGGTCAGAATCTTAAACGAAAAGAAGATCCCGATTATCGTCATGGAGCCGCTCAGAGGCGGTACGCTGGTCGAGCCGGCAGGCGGCGCGGAAGCATCTTTTCGTTTCCTGCAGTCGATTCCGGGTGTTGTTACGATCCTCTCCGGGATGTCAAATTTGGAGCAGATGCAGGAGAATATCCGCATTTTTGAGACGGACGCGCCGATGGACGACGCTGCAAAAGCAGTGCTGTTCGAAAAGGCGAAGAAGATGACAGAAGGCGTGCCGTGTACCGCATGCCGTTACTGCACGACCTACTGTCCGAAGGGCATCGATATTCCGTACATGCTCAATCAGTATAATCAGATTACCTTCAATCCGGAGGGATTGGCATGGTACACGAGCATGGCGATCGGCGGCGTAGAAAAGGGCAAGAAGCCTTGGGATTGCATCGCCTGCGGCAGCTGTAAGGAAGTCTGTCCGCAGCAGATCGACATCCCGGGCTATCTGTCGAAGCTGTCGGCGAAGCTGAAGGAAGCGTAAGAACATAAAAAACGACAATTGGTATAGGACATAGGAAAGAGGCTGCTGCATGACACGGCAGCCTCTTTCTTTTCACAGCAGCACGAAACGAGGTATACATCATGCTAAGAAACAGAAGAGGATTTGCAAGGATCAAAGCGACCATTTTGCTTGCCGTTTTGATTGTTGTTCTCGCGGTCGTCGGGGTGACGTTCCTAAAGAACAGACAGAATACGGTGATTCTTACAAGCAGCACATTGGAAAAGGTCGTAGCGGTGAGCGATATCAATGTTACAAGATTTCCGTATGAGGGTGTCGCTGATATCAAAAACAAGGACGGGAAGCATCTGTACTACGTCAAATACGCAGCGACGGTAACTGCTTCCGCGGATATGAGCAAAATGACCTTCGACATCGACAACGAAGCGAAGACGGTGCATCCGATCTTACCGGAAATACAAATCAAGCAGCCGGTTTTGGATGAAAAGCAGTTTTCTTTCATGCCGGATGATGCCAATATTGATTTAAAGACGGTTATAAAAACCTGCAAAGTTGATGTCGTCAAAGAAGTGAAAGCGGATAAAAATCTGTACAGTGTTGCCGAGGATAATCTGAAGCAGGCAGTGACCGGACTGATCATGCCGATCGCCGAGGCTGAAGACTACGAAATCGTGTGGGAATAAGGGAGGGCGCATTATGAAAAAGAAAAAAATTTTATCTGTGCTTGCCGCGGTGCTGATGACAGCTTTCCTGCTCTGCGGCTGCAGTCGAAGCGCGAAGGAAGAAATTTCTCTGGCAAAAGCGCAAAACGTCGCGGAGCTTGCCACAATGAAAGCATATTACCATAATGTTGCGGAGCTGAGCAAAGAAAAAAATAAAAGCTGGTTTAACATTATTGACGTCGGATATAAAAAAATGTGGATAGAATACACCGGAACCGTAGAGCTTGGCATTGATGTAAATAAGCTTGAGATCGCAAGCCCAGACAGCAAGGGCGTGGTTACGATCAAGATCCCACCGGCGACCGTTCTGGGTGATCCCGACATTGATGCAGACAGCATGCAGCCGATCTTGGCGGATACCGGATGGTTTACAAAGATCACCGCGGAGGACAAAACCGCGACACTTGCCAAAGCACAGCAAACGATGAAAAAAACAGCAGAGGCGGACAGTCTCCTTCTCGGACAAGCACAAGAACGTGCGAAAAATCTGCTCGAAAGCTATATCAAAGGCGTTGGTGAAGCATTGGGCGAGACATACACGGTAGCGTGGGAAGAAGTCGAATAAAAAGCAGACAGGATAGTCTCACATGTAGAAAGCGGGGGAATTATGTATACCTTCAGAAAAGGAACAAAAGACGACATTCCGCAGATTGCACAGATTTACGACCATATTCTTACAGAAGAGGAGAGCGGCAGAACAGTCATCGGCTGGGTGCGCGGAATTTACCCTACAGCGACAACCGCGGAAGACGCCCTGCACGCAGGCGAGCTGTTTGTGCTGGAAGATGAAGGCGTGGTGCAGGCGGCGGCAAGAATTAACCGCGTGCAGGTGCCGGAGTACGCGAATGCGGATTGGGAATACAGCGATGCCCCGGAAGATCAGATTATGGTGCTGCATACGCTTGTAGTTGAGCCGAAGAGCGGCGGACGCGGATACGGAAGCGCGTTTGTGGACTTTTATGAAAAACATGCCTTAGAGCAGGGCTGCCCGTACCTGCGTATGGACACGAATGAGAAAAACGCCGCGGCGCGCAGGCTCTATGCACGCTTAGGCTATAAAGAAATCGGCATTGTGGACTGCGAATTTAACGGAATCGCAGGGGTGCATCTTGTGTGCCTTGAGAAGTCGCTATTGACATAATTCATAAAAAATGTATTATAAATATGGATTTTGCAGAAGATATAAGCGAAATACATATGTAAAAGCGTGAGGCGGTGCACAATGGAAGAGTGCTCACTTCGCTGAAATATTTTTGCGAAAATGCACCGGAGTATCACATTGTATGTGCAGGCTCACTTCTCGGTATCGCATTACGAAAACAGCTTTCCTTTCCGGTTGGCAAGGTTGATTTCACGACACTTTACCCTATGAGCTATGTCGAATTCTTGCGGGCATGCGGAAGTCGGCAGCTACGCCGAAAAATCCCGCACTTTTTTGACCGAGTACGAAGCGAAATTCAGCGCACAAGGGAAGAATATCAATTTTGTAAGAATCTGAGCAAACGGAAGAAATATCGCTGGATGATATTTCCTGCATAATCAAAAACGAGAGCGAAAACCTCCTCGATCGATTCTTTTTTTTGTAGCGCATGGATCAGTTCTGTGTTAAGCTTAGACATATGGGAGCCTTTTTCTCTGTGTGTCTGTTCACACAGGATATGGCCCTCTCTGTTCGGTATGTTTTCCGACGGTATCGCCGGCAGGTATGGCTGAATCCAGTCCAGCCTTTAACCGCACCTGCTTTTCATAGAAAGAAGGG
>UQMQ01000033.1 GCA_900542245.1 uncultured Eubacteriales bacterium | reverse complement strand
GGAGGCGGTATGATGGTCTTGTACAAAAGAGATAAAGGACAAAAAATGTAATAGGAAAAAGGAGATTACAAAATGAAAAAGTTAGGAAGTATTGCATTGATTTTATTGCTTACCATGATGGTATTCACCGGCTGCGGCAGCAAGGATGGCGGCGCGGCTGACAACAACGACGCTGTAGGCGGCACCGTTTCCACTGACGGCTCCACTTCGATGGAAAAGGTGATCGGCAGCCTTGCGGAAGCGTTTGAAGCGGCGAATGAAGGCACAACCGTTACTTACAATCCGACCGGTTCCGGCTCCGGCATCACAGCAGTTTCCGAAGGACGCTGTGACATCGGTCTTTCCAGCAGAAGCCTGAAGGAGGAAGAAAAGTCTCAGGGTCTGCAGGAAACCGTGCTGGCTTACGATGGTATCGCCATCATCGTAAATCCGGAGAATCCGGTAACGGATTTAAGCCTTGAGCAGATCGCGAAGATTTACACCGGCGAAATCACCAACTGGAAAGAAGTCGGCGGCAATGACGCGGAAATCGTTCTGATCGGTCGTGAAGCCGGAAGCGGCACAAGAGACGGATTTGAATCCATCACCGGAACCGAAGAGACTTGCAAGTATCGTCAGGAGTTAACTTCCACAGGCGATGTCATCACAACGGTTTCTCAGAATCCGGACGCGATCGGTTATGCTTCTCTGGCAGCACTCAAAGATACCGTAAAGGCTGTATCTGTTGACGGCGTAACAGCAAGTGAAGCGACCGTAAAGGACGGCACTTACAAAGTACAGCGTCCGTTCGTACTGGTAACCAAGGAAGGTACAGAGCTTTCCAATACTGCGCAGAAGTTCTTTGACTACGCGACATCCGCGGACGCCGCAGAGGTTATCTCCGCAGCAGGCGCAGTATCCGCAAACTAATTCGATGACAGGGCTGCGGCGCTTCGTAAGGAGTGACCGCGGCTTCCTGCTATGCGCAAGGCGGATGAGCGGGGCGTAGTGGTGCTGCGGTGAGCGAAGACAACAAAGCACAGAAGCAAAGAAGCCTTTGCAAACCGTGTGTGCCTTTGTCAACCGAAGGTACCATCGATAGAAGATGACTCGTGAACGTGTGTGAGAAAGGTAAGCATATGAAAGCAACAAGCAAATTACATAAAACAGAACAGCAGCAGCTGCGCGAAGCGCATCGTAAGCGGCGCTTCGAGACGGTGATTCACGGCATCTTTTTGGTGCTGGGGCTGGTAACCGTCGGCTGCGTGCTGATGATCACGGTATATCTGATCATCGCGGGAATCCCCGCGATTCGCGAGATCGGTCTTGGGGACTTCCTCTTTGGCAAGGTGTGGGCATCGACCAATCAGGACGCGAAGTTCGGCATCCTGCCGTTCATTTTGACCAGTGTTTACGGTACGGCGGGCGCGATTCTGATCGGTGTGCCGGTCGGTTTCTTTACAGCGGTTTATCTGGCGAAGGAAGCGCCGCCGAAGCTGCGCGGCATCGTAGAGGAAGCGGTGAACCTTTTGGCAGGCATTCCGTCCGTCGTTTACGGCTTGGTCGGCATGTTGATCCTGGTGCCGGGCATCCGAAACCTCTTCCATGTACCGGATGGTTCCAGCTTGCTGGCTGCCATCATTGTATTGGCGATCATGATTTTGCCGTCCATCATCAAGGTTTCTATCACCGGTTTGGAAGCGGTACCGAAGGAATATGAGGACGCGTCTTTGGCGCTTGGAGCGACGCCGACGGAAACCTGGTTCAAGGTTTCGGTTCCGGCGGCCAGAAGCGGTATCGCGGCAGCCGTCGTGCTGGGTGTCGGCCGCGCGATCGGCGAAGCGATGGCAGTGATGATGGTATCGGGCAACGTGGCGAACATGCCGCAGCTGTTTGAGAGCGTGCGGTTCCTGACGACGGCGGTGGCGAGCGAGATGTCCTACGCGGGCGCGGGACTGCAGCGGCAGGCGCTGTTTTCCATCGCGCTGGTGCTGTTCCTCTTCATCCTGCTGATCAACGCGACGCTGAACTTTTTCCTCAAGCGCAGCAAAGAGCGTTAGCGGGCAGCGGGAAAGCGTAAGGAGGAGACGAAATGCAGACGAAAACATTTTCTAAAGAGAGAAAACGATATATCAGGCTGATGAAAACGCTGATGGCGGTTTCGGCGGTGCTGACCTGCGCGCTGGTGGCGTTCCTGATTATTTATGTCATGTACAAGGGACTGCCGAACCTTTCGTGGGAGCTTCTGACGACGGAGCCGAGCTATCTGGCAGACAAAATCGGTATTTATCCCGATATTTTGAATACAATCTATATCGTACTGGCAACCCTGGTTGTCGTGCTGCCGCTTGGCGTGGGCGCGGCGATTTATCTGACGGAATACGCGCAGAACAAGAAGCTGGTGGCAGTCATTGAATACGCGGCCGAGACGCTTTCGGGGATACCTTCCATCATCTATGGTCTGGTGGGGATGATGTTCTTTTGTGAGTTTTGGGGCATGGGAACCTGCCTGAAAGCGGGCAGTCTGACCCTGGTCATCATGAATCTGCCGACCATCATGCGTACCACGCAGGAAAGTCTGAAGACTGTGCCGCAGTCCTATCGAGAGGGCGCGTTCGGTTTGGGTGCGGGCAAGTGGCGCGTGATCCGGACTGTGGTATTTCCGGGCTGTGTGGATGGCATCATCACCGGCTGTATTTTGGCGGTCGGACGGATTCTCGGAGAAACGGCGGCGCTTTTGTATACGGCGGGCTTCGCGCATGACGCTTACAATCTGATCGATGGTTTAGGCGAGTCCGGCGCGACGCTGACGGTAGCGCTCTATGTTTACGCCAAGGAACAGGGCGAGTTCGAGGTGGCTTTCGCGATTGCCTCGATTCTGATGATGCTGGCGCTGCTGATCAATCTGTCGGCGACGTTGGTCGGAAAATACTACAAAAAGAGGAGAGAGGTGTAAAAAATGAGCGATATCATCACCGTAAAAGATATGTGTCTGTGGTACGGCAGTGCGCAGGCGCTCAAAAATATCAATATTGACATCCCCGCAAAGAGCATTACGGCACTGATTGGACCGTCCGGCTGCGGTAAGTCCACGTTTCTTAAAACGCTGAACCGCATGAACGATCTGATTCCGGGCGTGAAGATCACCGGGGACATTCGTTACAAGGGGCGTGAGATCTTCGACCCGTCCGTGGATGTCAACGAGCTGCGTAAGGAGATCGGCATGGTCTTCCAAAAACCGAATCCGTTTCCGATGAGCGTTTATGACAACATCGCTTACGGACCGCGTACACATGGGATTCGCGCCAAGGCGAAGCTGGACGATATCGTGGAGCGTTCGCTGCGTGACGCGGCAATTTGGGATGAGGTGAAGGATCGTCTCAAAAAATCGGCGCTGGGACTTTCCGGCGGACAGCAGCAGCGGCTCTGTATCGCGCGGGCGCTGGCGGTACAGCCGGAGGTGCTTCTGATGGACGAACCGACGAGTGCGCTGGACCCGATTTCGACTTCCAAGATAGAAGAACTTGCAATTCAGCTCAAAGATAGGTACACTATAGTTATCGTAACCCACAACATGCAGCAGGCTGTGCGTATCTCAGATCAGACTGCGTTTTTCCTGCTCGGTGAGCTGGTCGAATACGGTAACACAGAGAAAATGTTCTCGCAGCCGCGGGAAAAACGTACCGAAGACTACATCACAGGGAGGTTTGGTTGATATGAGACGCAGATTTGACGAGGAACTGCAGCTTTTGAACAAGAAGCTGATTGAAATGGGCGCGCAGTGCGAGGAAGTCATCCGTCTGGCGGCGGCAGCGCTGACAGACGGACGCACGGAACAGGTGCAGAAGGTCAAGCCGATGGACGCGGAGATCGACCGTATGGAGCGTGATATCGAGAGTTTATGCTTAAAGCTGCTTTTGCAGCAGCAGCCGGTGGCCAGAGATCTTCGGCAGATCTCGGCGGCGCTGAAGATGATCACGGATATGGAGCGCATCGGCGATCAGGCAGAGGATATCTGCGAGATCATTCCGTTTCTGAAAGGGCGCTCCGGACAGGCCTGCGGTGACATCGACAAGATGGCGGCAGCGACGATCAAGATGGTGACAGACAGCGTGTCCGCCTTTGTCCGTAAGGATACGGAGCTGGCGGAGCGTGTAATCGCTTACGATGATGTGGTGGACGATTTCTTTGAAAAGGTTAAAAACGATTTAATCACGATGATCACCCAAAATCCACAGGACGGGGAATACGCGCTGGATCTTTTGATGATCGCCAAGTATTTTGAGCGCATCGGAGACCATGCGGTGAACATTGCCGAATGGGTAGTTTTCGCGGTGACGGGGATCCACAAGGAGGAAGAGCAATGAAAATCTGGTGCGTAGAGGATGACAGCAGCATTCGGGATATTGAGGTATACACGCTTCATTCTACGGGCTTTGAGGCGCGCGGCTTCGCGGATGGAGCGGCATTTCGCACGGCTTTGGAAACTGAGGAGCCGGACCTGGTGGTCCTGGACGTCATGCTTCCCGGAGAAAGCGGCGTGGAGCTGCTGCAGTTTCTGCGCGGGAATCCCGCGACAGCGGAGATTCCAATCATCATGGCGACCGCCAAGGGCATGGAATACGACAAAATTCAGAGTCTGGATCTGGGCGCGGATGACTATCTGGTCAAGCCGTTCGGCATGATGGAGATGGTGTCTCGGATCAAGGCGATCCTGCGGCGCTATAAGCCGGCGCAGGTGCAGCATGTACGCAAGGCGGGCGGTCTGGTCATCAATCTGGATGAATATACGGTCACTGCCGATGGCGAGCGTGTGACACTGACGCTCAAGGAATTTGAACTTTTGAAACTGTTTCTGTCCCATCCGGGCATCGCGTTCACGCGCGACCAGCTCTTTAACGAAATCTGGGGCATCGATTATATGGGAGAAACCCGCACTGTCGATGTGCATATCCGTACGCTGCGGCAAAAGCTGGGCGCTTATGGCAGCCTCATCGAAACGGTGCGCGGAGTCGGCTACCGTCTGGAGGTACAGGCATGAGGAAAAAAATCTTTCAAGCGATGATGGCTGCGGCCGGCAGTGTGCTGCTCGCCAGTCTGATCATCATTTTGGGCTGTTTATATGACTATTTCGGCGGTCTGCAGGAAAAGCAGATGCAGGACGAGCTGACGCTGGCTGCGGCGGCGATCGAGGAAAGTGGACAAGCTTATTTGGACGATCTGAATCTGGAATCCAAAACCTTCCGGCTGACCTGGATCGATGCGCAGGGCAAGGTGCTGTATGATACAAAGGCAGACGGCAGCAGCATGGAAAATCACGCAGATCGTGAGGAATTCCAACAGGCGATCAAGAACGGCTGCGGGGAGAGCTCCCGTTATTCTTCGACGCTGATGGAAAAGACGCTGTACCGGGCGCAGCGTCTGGCGGACGGCAGTGTGCTGCGTATTTCGGTCAGCCGGGCGACGTCCGGCGTGCTGGTGCTGGGCATGCTGCAGCCGATTCTTTTGGTGCTGATCGTGGCGCTGGTGCTGTCAGCGCTTTTGTCCAAACGGATTGCAAGATGGGTGGTCGCGCCGCTGGAAAATCTGGATCTGGAGCACCCGCTGGAAAACGATACCTATGAGGAGTTGGCGCCACTCCTTGGCAGAATCAATCAGCAGCGGCGCCAGATCGATTTGCAGCTTGCCAAGCTGCAACGCGGAAACGATGAGTTCACACAGGTCACCGGCAGCATGAAGGAGGGGCTGATTCTGCTCAATGAGCGGAGTCAGGTGCTCAGCATCAATCCGATGGCGCAGCGGCTGTTTGAAACGGACGAACGCTGTGTGGGAGAGGACTTTCTGACGGTCGAGCGCAGCCCGGAGGTCAGCGCGGCGATTCAAACCGCCTTACAGAGCGGTTATTGTGAGCTGCAGCTTGCGCGCGGGGAACACATCTATCAGTTGGACATCAGTGCGATCAGTTCCGGCGGCGCGGTCATCGGCGCGGTCATTCTGGCCTTTGACGTGACGGAGAACGCGCGGGCCGAGCAGAGCCGCCGGGAGTTTACGGCGAATGTTTCACATGAGCTGAAGACGCCGCTGCAGTCGATCATGGGCAGCGCCGAGCTGATCGAAAACGGTCTGGTGGCGGCGCAGGATATGCCGCGTTTCGTGGGGCATATCCGCACCGAAGCGGCGCGCTTAGTGAGCCTGATCGAGGATATCATTCGCCTCTCGCAGCTCGATGAGGGCGGCGAGCTACCGTTTGAGGTCTGCGATCTTGCGGAGATCGCGCGTGAGACGACGGATTCGCTGGCGGATGCGGCGGAGCAGAGAAAGATCAGTTTGACCTTTAGCGGTGAGCCGCTGGGACTTTGCAGCGTCAAGCGCCTGCTCGCGGAGATCTGCTATAATCTCTGCGATAACGCGATCAAGTATAATCGGGAAGGCGGGCAGGTGATGGTGTCTGTCAGCCGCGTGGGTGAGGAAGCCGTACTGGCTGTCAAGGATACGGGCATCGGCATCCCGCCGGAGCATCAGGAACGCGTCTTTGAGCGTTTTTACCGCGTGGATAAGAGCCACTCGAAGGAGTCCGGCGGTACCGGACTGGGACTTTCGATCGTCAAGCATGCGGTGCAGGACCTGGGCGGACATCTTGCGCTTTCAAGCACGCCGGGCGAGGGAACGGAGATCAAGGTCTATCTGCCGCTGAAATCCGCGCTTTAGAAGCCCCCTGCGCTTGCCTTAAAAAATGGAAACGCTTTCGCGAGTCGCGAAGGTGCCTTGCTTTGCAGCGCCGGAGCTGACACAGCACGATTGTCCCGACATTTGAACAAAAGTGTCTCGCCAAAAGAATCTGCACAGCCGCAAGCTGGCTGTGTGAAGCACCGTTGTCTTACCGATATCGAAAGACAGCGGTGTCTTTTTTTGCAGGTAGTGGGGCGGCGATCTTTTTGGGAGCTGTTACAGGAGCTTTCAGAATCTTGCGAAGCGGCGCGCATCTGCTTGCGTCATGCACGCGTAGAATCCCGGCATACATGATGCGTCTGCGGTATTTTCGGAATCACGATAAAGGCACTTTGCAAAGCGGCACGCATGCATGAGCGCCATGTACGCATAAGAATCGCAGATTTCGTGATGCACACTTTTGTCTCTCGAAAAGAAAAGGCGGCTTCTTGATGACAGAAATGCGGAATTATGGTAAGATAGTTTTACGCGCAAAATACTTCCTCTGAAATTAGGAATAAGCGCGGCGATAGAATCAAAAACAAAGGGGTGCATGGAGGATGCGAGGCAGAAAGGCGGATCAGCAGGGGGAAAAAACAGGAGGACCGGACGAAAGCGTGTGGCACGGCAGGCGGACAAGACGGAGCGGCAGCGGCAGGAGAACGAAGCGCGGCGGTAAGTTAGCCGCGACGATTGCGGCTGCTGTGCTTTGCACGGTAGCAGGCGCATGGGGCATCGACAGCAGCGCCGGCGGCGGACAGGGGCTTGTCGGACAGGAATTCAAACAGCTTTTCGCCTCGACGCCGCTTTACGAATGGCTGCAGCCGAGCGCGGGAAGCGCGTCACCGGATTGGATTCAAATTCCGACAAAGAACGGCGCGCAGGGAGACCTCATCGAGATTCCGGCATACAGCGGTGAGGCTGTTGTCGAACTACATCACAACCGTCCGGATTTTGACGAGGCAGATCTGACGACGGGGGCATTTGAAGCCTACAGCGACCTGGATGATCTGGGGCGCTGTGGTATGGCTTACGCAAATATCTGCAGGGAGCTGATGCCGACCGAAAAGCGCGGCAGCATCGGCATGATTCGTCCGAGCGGCTGGCAGACCGCGCGCTACGATGATCTGATCAGCACGAAATATCTTTATAACCGCTGTCATTTGATCGCTTACAGCCTGGCGGGCGAAAACGCGAACGAGCGCAATCTGATCACCGGCACGCGTGACATGAATGAAAATATGATTCCCTATGAAAATGCGGTGGCTGCTTACGTGCGGGAAACAGACGGACATGTGCTGTATCGCGTGACCCCGGTCTTTGAGGGGAAAAATCTGCTGGCAAGCGGTGTGGAGATCGAGGCGATGTCGGTAGAGGATCGCGGCAGGAGCGTAGCCTTTCATGTGTTTTTATACAATGTGCAGCCGGGGGTCGGGATCGATTACGCGACCGGAGAAAATTGGCGCGCGGCAGAGGCGTAAGCAAGGCAAAGGCGTAAGCGTGGCAAAGGCATGACAACAGATCAATGGCGATATCCGGCGTCTGTTTGGACGCGAGAAGAAAAATAAAAAGAGAAGAAAAAAGGAGAGAAAAGGTGGCAGAGATGAGAGAAGCATTGAAAGCATTGAGAAATGAGATGCAGGCAAACGGTATCGACGCGTGGATCGTGCCGACAACGGATTTCCATGGGTCGGAATACGTCAACGACTATTTTAAGTGCAGGGAGTACCTTTCGGGCTTCACAGGGTCCGCGGGAACTTTGGCAGTCACGCAGGACGCGGCAGCGCTGTGGACGGACGGCAGATATTTTTTGCAGGCAGAGGCCCAGCTTGCGGGCAGCGGCATTACGCTGATGCGCGAGGGCATAGAGGGGGTCCCGCAGCTGCCCGCATGGCTCAAAGCGCATCTGCCCGCGGAGGGTGCAGGGCGAACGGTCGGATTTGACGGAAGAGTTGTGGATCTGAAGCTGGGCAGAGAGCTGGCAGCAAGCTTTCCGCTGCGCTGGGAGCTCGATTTGAGCGATCAGGTATGGGCGCAGCGGCCGCCGCTGGCAGCGTCTGCAATCCACGCGCTGCCGCGGGAGGTGACCGGCGAATCCGCAGCGTCGAAATTAGGGCGGATTCGCCGCGCGATGCGGGAAGCGGGCGCGGATTATCATTTGATTACTTCTCTGGAGGAAATCGCCTGGATTTGGAATCTGCGCGCGCGCGATGTCACGCACACGCCGGTATTCTATGCGTTCATGCTGCTGACGCCGCAGGAAACGCGGGTCTATCTTTTGAACGAAACGCGGGAGGCGGCGGCGCTGTTCCGCGCGGCGCTGCAGGAAGGAGGGGCAGCGCGCGCGCATACCTTGTCTGACGTGACGACGGATGGCAGCGAATGCGCAGGCACTGCTGCCGCGGAGGATGGCGCACATTCTTGCGCCGCGGAAGACGCAGGAGCTGCGGGCGTTTGCGCCTGCAGTGAAAATCTGCGCGTGCTCCCGTATTTTGATATCTTTGCGGACTTAAAGCAGCTGCCGCCGGGCAGAATCCTTTTGGATGAGAAGCTTGTCAGCTATGGGATAGCGGTTTCCGTACCGGAGCAGGTCGAAAAAATCGCTGCACAGGATCCGGCGATGCTGATGAAGGCAATCAAGAATGAAACAGAGATCGCGGCGACACGCCGCGCGCATGTGCGGGACGGCGCGGCGATGGTGCGGTTTTTGTACTGGCTGAAGCAGGAGATGCAGGCGCGGCAGGCAGGAACGGAAGCCGCGCCGATTACAGAGATGTCGGCGGCGGCGCATCTTGCAGAGGAACGCCGCCGCGAGGGTGCGTATGACTTGAGCTTTGATACGATTGCCGGATACGGACCACATGGGGCAATCGTACATTACGAATCCACGCCGGAGACGGATGTGGCGCTCGCGCCGGAGGGCTTCCTGCTTGTGGATTCCGGCGGACAGTATCGGGACGGCACGACGGATATCACGAGGACGGTCGCGCTCGGACCGCTGACCGACAAGATGAAGCGCTGCTATACGGCGGTGCTCAAGGGGCATATCGTTTTGGCAAGTGCACGCTTTGACGCGGAGACCACCGGTGAAGAACTGGATCAGAGAACACGCGAACCGCTGCGGGCGCAGGGACTGGACTATCTGCACGGTACAGGGCATGGTGTCGGACATCTTTTGAGCGTGCATGAGGGACCGCATACCATCAGCCCGCGCGGCAAGGATTGTCATGTCCTGCCGGGTATGATCAGCAGCGATGAGCCGGGTGTATATCTGGAGGGAGAATTCGGCGTCCGCCTGGAAAACGAGATTCTCTGCCGCGAAGCACAGGCGGAAACAGACGGCGAAGAGAAGGCTTCGCAGTCCGGCACGGATGCAAAAGCGCAGGCGGGCACTGCGGAGCAGAACGAAAGCCATGCGGGAGGCAGCGCAGCCCTAGGCGCAAGCGGCAGGACATTCTGCTTTGAAACGATCACATTTTGTCCGTTTGAGCGAGAAGCCATTTTAACGGAGCAGCTCACCGAGGCAGAGCGCGCTTGGGTCAACCGCTATCATCAGCAGGTTTACGAGACGATCGCGCCGCTTTTGGACGAAGAAACGCGCGCGTGGCTGGCGGCACAGACAGCGCCGCTGTAAAGCAAATGAAAAAAATCCTATTATGCATGGAAATATCGCCATGCGATATTTCCGAAATAACGACAAAAGCACCTTGCGAAGCGGCGCTCCCCCATGAGCGCCGCTGTAAAGCAAATTAAGATTTTTTTAAGAAAAATCTGCAGTCTTTTTTTGGCGCGGGTGGTATGATAGCAGCAAGGAAGGGGAAAAAGGGGAGGACGGTATATGAAAGGTACGATATTGATCGTGGATGACAATCGGGAGATCGTCGATTCGCTCGGCAAGCTGCTGGCCATCGAGGGCTATGAGATTCTGACGGCCTATGACGGCATGGAGGCCCTCGGCGTGCTTGAAAAAAGCCAGCCGGATCTGATCCTGCTGGACGTGATGATGCCGCGGCTGAACGGACTTTCGGCTCTGATGAAAATTCGAGAGAACCACAACATTCCGGCGATCATGCTTTCTGCCAAAACCGAAGAGAGCGACAAGGTCTCCGGCTTGCTGCTGGGCGCGGATGACTACATCGAAAAGCCGTATAATCCGGCAGAACTTTTGGCGCGCGTGCAGGCACAGCTGCGGCGATACAAGGCTTACGGCGGCAGTCACCCGGCAGCGGAGCAGAAGGCGGATGAGATCGTCAACGGCGGTCTGACCTTGGATATGCGGCAAAAGCTGTTGTTTGTGGATGGCGAGGCGGTGCGGCTGACCGCGACGGAGTACAAAATTACGGAGCTTTTGATGCGGCACATCGGGCAGGTCTTTTCAGCGGCACAGATCTACGAAAACGTATGGAATGAGAATGCGGATTTTTCGGTGGAAAATACGGTCATGGTGCATATCCGGCACATCCGGGAAAAAATCGAGATCGATCCGAAAAATCCAAGATATGTAAAGGTGGTATGGGGCATTGGGTACAAAATGGAAAAACACCAAAAATAACGTCCGCGCGTTTTGGCTGGCGCATCGGGCGCAGATTCTGACCGGATTTTTGGCGCTGCTCGCCTTGGCGCTGTTTCTGCTGCTGGCTTTCAACTATCGCCGGATGAACACCCGCATCGTCTGGAGCTTTGGGCTGGCGATGAATCTGATCGGGGCGGCGGCGCTTTCCCGGTGGTTTGCCTGCCATTTGCAAAAGCGCTATGCGGCATGGGAAACGCTTGACGAAGACTTTTATGAGATATGGTCCGCACGCAGTCAGGAGCAGGGAAAGGGGCTGCTGTACATCGCCGGTGCCGCCTTGGCGGGCGTTGCCGTATTCCTCGTCATCAAAAAGGTGACGGATGGCATCTGGTATCTGCCGAACTACGCGTATTTTTATCTATTGTTTTTTACGGTTCTGCTGCAGTATCTGGCGCTGTCGATGACTTTGAAACGCTTTATGAAAGCCAAACTGGACGCGTTTGTCGCGGGACTCAAGGAGCTGAATCGCACGCGGGTGGCGAGGGCGCTGCAGGTCGAAAAGGAAAGCATGGAAAAGGCGGCTAAAAGTGAGCAGCTCAAGGTTGATCTGATTTCCAATGTTTCACATGACCTCAAGACACCGCTGACCTCAATGGTCGGCTATATCGAGCTGCTCAAAAAAGAAGAACTCGGCGATGCTGCCCGCGATTATGTCGAGGTAATCGCAAGCCGCGCCGAAAAACTCAAAGAAATGATCAGCAGCTTGTTTTCTTTGGCAAAAGCCAGCAGCGGCAATATCGAGCTGCATGAGGAGCCGCTCAGCTTCCACACCTTGCTGACGCAGATTCTTGCGGATATGAAGGATCGGATCGACGCGGCGGATCTGGAATTCGTGGTTTGCTTCGATGCTGCGCCGGATCAGCTGATGACGGATAGTGTGTATCTGTATCGCGTTTGCCAGAATCTGATTGAAAACGCGCTGAAATACGCGGCTTCGGGCACGCGCGTGTTCCTCAAGACCTTTGTAAGCAAGGAAGATCTGCATATTGAGATCCGCAGAAAGATCGTCTTTGAGATCACGAATACCTCCGGCTATCCGATCAACTTTGAAAAAGAAGAGATCGTCGAACGTTTCGCGCGCGGCGATAAGGCGCGCAGCAGCGAGGGCAACGGTCTGGGTCTGGCAATCGTCAGCACCTACACCGCAGCGCTCGGCGGCGATTTTGACATCGCCATCGACTGCGACCAGTTCAAGGCACGCATCAGCTTCCCGCTGCAGGAGGAGGCGGCTTGCATAAAATCATGATATCAAAGTATTTTTTCGTATACAGGCTGAAAAAAATTTTGTATAATGAAATTACATCAGATAGAAAGTGAGGCGGCGCTATGACGGGAAAAATCTATTCCATACCGGAGATTCAGACGATTCTGTTCCCTGTTTTTAGACGAAACAATGTAAAAAAAGCCATTTTGTTCGGCTCATACGGCAAGCAGACAGCCTGCGGCAAAAGTGATATTGATTTGCTTGTCGACAGCGGTCTGCATGGTTTGCAATTTGTAGGTCTAGGCGAGGAAATCAGAGCTGCGCTGGATAAAGATGTCGATTTGTTCGATGTTACACATATCGAGCCAAGTTCGCAGATCTATCATGAAATCGATACAACAGGGGTGCTGTTGTATGAAAAATAGAGGATTGCGCAATCGGATCATTCATGATTATGATGGTGTAAACTTAAAACTCGTCTGGGAAATTATTGAAACAGATTTGGAGAAGTTAAGAGGGCAGCTGCTTTCAATCTGATCTAGGATTAAGAAACAATTAAGAAATACTTAAAAGAAATAGAAACCCCATTTTAAGATGCTTGTCTTAGAATGGGGTTTGTTATTGAAGAAATCCATTTGGTCGATAAGGAGAAAACATGCAGGGTGCGGCAAGGAGAACAGGGCGTATGAAAGCGGCGCGGGCGAGCGCGGACATGAAAATAGGAAGGGAAGGCATCAGGCTGCCGGGCAGGCTGACGGACAAGGCGGGCTGTGAAAGGACGATACGTGGGCAGTGCGGAAGCAGAGGAATCCGCGCGGCGCATCTTCTGCTAAGTTGCCTCGCACTGCTTCTGGCATTGGGACCTGCGGCGGTGCGCGGGGAATTCTTCGGCTATGGTTCGGACTGGCTCAGTCAGCATCTGCCGCTGGCCGAGACGCTGCGCAGCGCGATGCTGGATTCCGGCAGGCTGCTTCCGTTGTATCTGCATTTGGGCGGCGGCAGCTCGGTCTATGACTTTGCCTACTACGGTCTGCTGCGGCCGGACATACTGCTTGGCTGTCTGTTCCCGCAGGTCGGGATGGAATACCTTTTGGCAGGCTACAGTCTGGCGGGCATCGTCCTCGGCACGAATCTGCTGTTTTGGTGGCTGCACCGCAGACTGCGCGGCGAACCATCCGGGGCGTGTGCGGCGGCTTTCGCTGCGGCGCTGTATGCGGCGGCAACCTGCCTCTTCCACGCGCACAACCAGTTGATGTTCGTCAATTATCTGCCGTTTCTGATTCTGACGCTCATCGGTATCGACCGGATGGCAGAGCAGGGGAAAGGCGCGTGGCTTGTGACAGGCGGCTTGAGTCTGGTTTATCTGCACAGCTTCTATTACAGCATCAGCTGTCTGGCCGTCTGCGGCATCTACGCGATCGATTGGGTGCGGGGGATGCGCGGCACGTGCAGGGCGATAGCTGATATGCGCGGCACGAGCGAGCCGATCGGCGCAATGCGCGGCGATCCTGCACAGGCACAGGTGTGCGAGCTTCGCGGTGCGCGCGCTAGCGGGAGTCCGGCGTGCGCAGGGAAGCTGCGGCGCAGTGAGAGCAGTACGAAATGCGAAAAACGAGCAAAAAGCTTTGTGCTGCGGCTCGCGGGCTGCGTCTGTCTTTCGATCGGTTTGTGCGCGGTGCTGCTGCTGCCGACCGGACTGGATATTTTGTCCGGCAGCAAGGACGGTGGTGTCTTTGCCGCGCAGCTGAAGCTGCTGGATCTGACGTTGGAGGGTATGCTGTACACGCCATATGGGATGGGGCTTACACTGATCAGTCTGTATTGCCTGCTGACCGCCTTGGCGCAGCGAAAGACCCGTTTCCTCGCGATCTGTATGCTTGCGATTGTTACGATTCCGGCAGTCAGCCTGCTGCTGAACGGTCTGCTCTATGCCAGAGGGAAGATTCTGATTCCGTTCCTGCTGCCGATGCTGCTGCTCTGCGCACAGGTTCTTTGCGCCTTCCTGCAGGGAAGCGAAAAACCGCCGCTTTGGGCAGGCGCGTTGTGTCTGGTTCCATGGGCGGCTGCCTGCGCAGAAAGCGGCAGCATCCTGACAAACAGGCTTTTGCTGATTGATTGGCTGCTTTTGCTGGGTTGGATTTTGCTCGACTGGCTGCTGATGATGGGCTGGGTTTTGTGGATGCGCCGCGCGGGCATGAAACGCGTTTTCACAGCAGGACCAGCGAAAAAAACATCTGTGAGAACCCGGTGTATCGCCTTGCTCCTTTTGCTACCTTGCGTTGTATCCTGGACCTTGCAGATGAAGGCGGGCTATGTGGAGCAGGCGCAGATCAACTTCAGTACGGTGAGGCAGGCGCTCAAAGGCGCACAGCAGCGCATCGAGCAGGCAGAAGCGGACAAGCTGCAAAGCGCACGTTGGGAAATTCTCAGCGAGGGCTACAAAATGAGCAATTACGCGCCGCTGCCGCAGATGCAGCGAACCTCGATGTATTCCTCGATGACGCAGCAAGGCTATGCCGCGTTCTTTTACGATATGGCAGGCAACGCGATCCCTGCCCGCAACCGGGTCGCGTTGGTACCCGGCAAAAATCCGATCTTCAACACCCTGATGGGCGTGCGGTACGTGACGGTCAAAGCCGCGGCGGCAGGACAAGAAACAGGCATTGCCGCTGCCGCGCAGGCGCAAACAGACGCTGCAGCAAGTCAAGCGACAGCAGGGATCAGTACCTCGAACCAGCCGCGGGCACAGATAGAGGTGGGCGTTGCCGCGCTGCCGCCCGGTTACGAGGTAATCTATCGTGAAAACGGTTATGTAACCGGCAGGAATCCGGACGCTTTGCCTATCGCTTTCGGCACCGATCGTCTGCTCAGCAAAAAGGATTTCACCGACAGGCTGCGGGAGATTCCCACGCGTGAAAAAAGGAAACTGACGGAAGCGCTCAGCCTAACAGCCGCCAAGACAGAGGTCCGCTTGTGCTTGCGCAGTGATCTGAGCGGAGACGAGCGCGCGGCAGAAGCAAGGGGATTGCGTCCGGTCACGAATCAGAGCTCTGTGGATGCAAGGAAAATGCGTCCGGTCACGAATCAGCCCCTCGCGGAGACCGGCGGCGCACGCGCAGGCACGACTCGCGTCTCTAAGGCTGCGAACGGCAACGGGCTGCAGGGCAAGGTGCTGATTTTGGAATTTGACGTCACACAGGCGAACGGCAGGGAAATCATCATCGACATCAACGGCACGCGCAACAAGCTGTCCGGCAGCAATGCGCCGTATCCGAACGGCAACACGCATTTTACTTACGTTTTGGATGCGCGCGAGGCACAGACGCTGCATATCGAAAAGAACACAAACGAATACGTTCTGCAAAATCTGCAGTGTCGGCTGCTGGATCTCAAAGCGGTGCTGCAAAGTCGCGACGTTTGGGAGCCGGATACCGATGTCAGCCATGCAGGCAGGGGTGAGGTGTTTCGCGGCAGGATCGACATGCGGCGCGCAGGTTTTTTTGAAACAAGCTATCCATTCCGCACAGGCTACAGCGTGACTGTGGACGGCGAAAGTGTCAGACCACGACGCAGCGCGGCAGGTTTTCTGGTCGTGCCGCTGGCAGCGGGAAACCATGTGCTCCAAATCGACTTCCTGCCGCCGGGCTATCGGGTCGGACTTGGCATCAGTCTGCTGGCTCTGCTGCTGTTTGTCCTGCAATTGTCAGCTGGCTGGCGAGGGCGCGCAGGAGCAGGAGAAAGGCGCGCGGGGGCAGGGCGACCGGGGAGGCGCAAGCGCGCGGATAACGGAAGCACAATCGCGGCTGCTTTTGAAACGGCGCAGAGCCGAGAGCAAGGAGGATGAACCGAAGAAACACATGGAGAAATGCCAAACAAGGAGGAACACACGCATGAAAGTATACACACAATCCGCGCAGCTGATCAAATACATGTTTACAGGCGGTCTGACGACCGGCGTCAATTATCTGATCTATTTTATCCTATTAGGCGCGGCAGGCGATGCGGCGCAGCAAAGCCGCGTTTATCTGGCTGCCAATTCCGCGGCATGGCTGGGGGCGGTCCTGTTTGCCTACGTGATGAACCGTAAGCTCGTATTTCATTCCGAACGTGCCATCGTTCACGAATTTTTGGAATTCGCGGGGCTGCGGCTGGCAACGCTGGCAGTGGAAAATCTGCTGCTTTATCTGCTGATCGATGTATGGCAATGGCAGAGTCCGCTTGCGAAGCTCGCTGTCAGTATCATCACCGTTGCCGCGAACTATGCCGCGTGCAGATTGCGGATCTTTCGCGGGGGAGAAACAAAGCGCATCGAAGAACATATCTAAGAAAGCATGAAAAAGGGGATACAATGAATATAGAAGAAAGAAGAACTGACAAAATCAGTATCATCGTGCCGTGCTATAACGAGGAGGCGTGTATCGAAATCGTTTACGCAGAGACTGCGGCAGCGATGGAAGCACTCACAGAAAAAGAGCAAGTCTCTTATGAAATCATTTTTGTGGATGACGGCAGCCGCGACGGTACGCTGAAAGAGCTGCGGGAGCTGGCGGCCGCGCACACGCGAGAAGCTGCACAAGTGCGCTACCTTTCCTTCTCACGCAACTTCGGCAAGGAGGCGGCGATGCTCGCCGGACTGCGGGAAGCGACCGGCGATTATCTGGTGCTGATGGACGCCGATCTGCAGCACCCGCCGACACTGCTGCCCAGAATGTACCGAATCCTGCGTGACAGCGGCGGCGCTCTTGATTTGTGCGGCGCGCGCCGCCGCGGCCGCGCGGGCGAAGGCAAAATCCGCGCCTGCCTGTCGCGCGGATTCTATAAAGTCTGGAACAGGCTGACCGGCATGGAAACCGCAAGCGGAGAAGGGGACTTCCGTATGATGCGGCGCTGCGTGGCAGACGCGATCCTGCAGCTGGGGGAATCCAATCGCTATACGAAAGGGATCTTTGCTTATGTCGGTTTTCGGACGAGCTGGATCGAGTACGAGAATGTCGCGCGCAGCATCGGTGAGAGCAAGTGGAATCTGCGCGGGCTGCTGCGGTACGCGGCACAGGGCATTTTCGCGTTTTCTGACGCGCCGCTCAAAATCGCCGGACCGCTCGGCACCGGGCTGGTTTTCCTAAGCGTGCTGACCTTGCTGCTGCCGCAGACACGTCATGTCATCATCTGCCTGCCGCTGCTTCTGTCCGGGCTGCAGCTGCTGGTACTGCAGGCAATCGGCTCCTATCTCGCGCGGGCATATTGGGAAATCAAACAGAGACCGGTCTATATCGTGCGCGAACGCAGCATAGATACCGAATTCAGCGATAAGCAGAGAGAATTTTCTCCGCCATCGCGCGGCGGGAAATACAGCGGTCCATCGCCTGTTTTTCAATATAGTGATGGGCATCGGATTCACTCATGCGGAGCTGATCGATGAGGACACATTTGGCACGATTGATGAGGCGGAGTTCTTCGATTTTTGCGGAGAGCGCCGCTTTTTCGTCTTCGGCGCGGGCGAGGCGTTCGTGCGTTGCAGACAGGAGCAGCAGAGACTGGAGGACAATTTCCTTGGAGAGGGGTTTAGACAGGGTAAGAATCCCGTAAGGGGAGAGGCGGCGGCTGACCTCTGCGAAATGCGCCGCGCGGACAAAGACGAGGACACCGCGGCTGCCGTCCGTACAGAGCTCGGCAGCCAGTCTGAGACCGGATTCATCGGCAAGCGGTGTGTTGATGATGACAATATCCACAGAGGTCGCTGCCAGAAAACGCCTGGCCGCCTCCGCCTGCACCGATACCTTGACGATCTCGAAGGAACTGTCGGAAAGAAGGGAAAGCAGAGAGGTGTTTAGCTTGTCTGAAGAAGATAGTAGAAGAAGTTTGTATTTACGATTTGCAGTCATTCTTTCCCTCCTTTCCGGCAGCTCGCTGCCGATGTTGTCCTGTGTATGTTGTCAGTTTGCTACATAGAGCTGCTGATACGGATTCCGGCTGTCGGGTGTGATGATCGTGTAGGGATCTGCGAGCAGGGCATCCGCGTCATAGTCAAATAGCGCGCAGAACCTGGTGATGACCGGACGCAGCTCTGCGAGATCGTTTGCGTCGGCGATGCGCGAAGTCGTCTGCTGCTCCAGTCCATCAGCGATAAAGCGCTGCCCGAGGCAGCCTGTGATCAGGCAATCGTCGTGCGCGGCTCTGATTTTTTCCTATCCCGCGACTCCTTTCTTCATGTCTTTCTATAAATATCTGTATCTATATCTATCTATTCCTATCATAGCTGTGATCGCTGCGATAAGGTTATGTTGAAAAAAGAGAAAGGTGTTCACGGTCGGCAGGGAGAAGAAACTGCCGATGATGAACGCCTTTGCTCACTACATGGGTGGTCTGCCATAAAGCAGGCTGCTGTATGCAGCTGCACGGTGCTTTCATGCTTTATCAGACGATGAATTAAAAATTATGTGAGAAGTATAGCACTGGTTTTTGTCCTTGTCAAGAGATGTTTTATGTATACATAACAAAAAATATTGAGAAATTTTAGAAAAATTCATGAAAAAATTGCAAAAAGTACTTGACTTTGTACAAAATCGGGTGTATCATCACAACATGCCAAGGCAATGGAGTCTTGAAATCGCATGGATACGGGTTTCGAGACTCCTTTTGTTTTTTGCAGAAAAAACGAAGGCAGAAAGCAAGAGATATAAAAAGATGTGA
>UQMQ01000032.1 GCA_900542245.1 uncultured Eubacteriales bacterium | reverse complement strand
GCCGCAGGACGAAAGCTTACTGGACGTAAGCCTGAGACGAGAACGAAGCATGCGTTGAAATTTCAACCCGTCCAGGCGTGTGTGCTCTTGTCAACTGAAGGTATATACAGCAATAAACTTCATCATGGGAGGAACTATTTTGGGTAAAGCAATCGCAATATTCAACCAGAAGGGCGGCGTCGGCAAGACAACAACGAATATCAATCTCGCAGCCTGCCTTGCACTGAAAGGAAAAAAAGTGCTGGTTCTGGATATCGACCCGCAGGGCAACACGACCAGCGGTATCGGTGTATCAAAAAAGAATCTTAAATATACCATCTACAATATTTTGATCGATAAGAGCTTTGACCCGCGG
Source organism: uncultured Eubacteriales bacterium (assembly GCA_900542245.1). Lineage (GTDB taxonomy): Bacteria > Bacillota > Clostridia > Peptostreptococcales > Anaerovoracaceae > CAG-238. Next base: position 18,972 of record UQMQ01000032.1, on the reverse strand, counting down.
AAAGCGATCATCAAGACAAATGTCGAAAATCTTGACCTGATTCCCGCCAGCGTCGATCTGGCCGGTGCAGAAGTCGAGCTTGTAGAAATCGAGGGTAGGGAGCGTACCCTAAAGAACGGGCTGGATAAGATCAAGGATAATTACGATTACATCTTCATCGATTGTCCGCCGTCTCTGGGACTTTTGACGATCAATTCTCTCTCGGCGGTAGACAGCGTTTTGATTCCGATCCAATGTGAATTTTATGCGCTCGAAGGTGTCAGTCAGCTGGTCAGTACGATCGAACTTGTCAAAAAGAGCCTGAATCCAAAGCTGGAGATCCAAGGGGTTATTCTCAGCATGTTCGACGGAAGAACGAATCTTTCCCTGCAGGTCGTGCAGGAGGTCAAAAAATATTTCGGCGGCAAGGTCTATGCGACTGTGATCCCGCGGAATGTCAGACTCGCAGAGGCGCCGAGCTACGGTATGCCGATCACGCAGTATGACCCGAAATCAAGAGGCGCGGAGGCATATATGGATTTTGCGGAAGAATTCCTCGACCTAGAAGAGGAGGATATATAGCATGGCAACAGCAAAAAAAGGTGGACTCGGAAGAGGCTTAGACGCATTGTTTGCTGACGCAGTGCCGGTTTACGACGAAGCAGATGCGGTAAAAGCGCAGGCAAAAGATACAGAGAAAAAAGGAAAGGCAGAGCATACGGCAGGCGAGAAGAGCGAAAACGACGGTGTGCGTTATATCAAAATCCACGATATCATGCCGAATCTGAACCAACCGCGCAAAACCTTTCAAGAAGATAAAATTGAAGAACTGGCGGCCTCCATCAAGGAGCATGGCATCATTCAGCCGATCGTTGTCAGAAAACAGGAGAACGGTTACGAGATCGTAGCCGGAGAGCGCAGATGGCGCGCGGCCAGAAAGGCAGAATTATCACAGGTTCCTTGTCTGGTCAGAGAGCTGACCGATGAACAGAATATGCTCTTTGCCATCATCGAGAACATGCAGCGGGAGGATCTCAATCCAATCGAGGAGGCAGAGGGCCTGCAGCGTATGATGCAAACCTTTGGGATGACGCAGGAGCAGGTGTCCAAAAGCGTCGGCAAAAGCCGCCCGTATATCGCAAATGCGCTGCGTCTGCTAAAGCTTCCGCAGGATATTATCCATCAGATCTCCGAGGGAAATCTATCGGCGGCACATGGCAGAACACTGGCTGGTATCGAAGACGATGCGGTCAAGGAAAAGCTTTGCGAAAAGATATTAAAGGAAGGTCTGTCTGTCCGGGAGACGGAGCAGGCGGTCAATGCGCTCGCAAAGCCGCAGAAGAAAAAGCCTGTAAAGAAGCAAAAAAATCCGAATGAGGCCAAGGTAGAAGAAGAACTGAAAGAAATTTTAGGGACCAGAGTGCATATTCAGCAGAGCGGAAAAAAAGGCAGGATCGAGATCGAGTTTTTTGGCAGAGACGAGCTTGAAAGATTGATAGACCTGTTGAAATCACTATAATCGAGAAGATTGTTTCATGTGAAACATACCAGCCCCTCACAGGGGCTGATTCTTTTGGAGAGGGGAACATGCGGGAACAGGAAGAAATCAACCAACTATTAAAAGATGTGATCCGGGAGGCTGAAGCTGTCCGGATTCCACTCGGCAAAATCAAACGGAATGTGCGCGTCAATGCAAGAGCAAAACGAAGATTCGGCTGCTGCAGAACCGTACAAAACGCATTTGGAGTGCGGCAGTTTGAAATCGAACTTTCACAAAAGGTGCTCGCCTGTGAAGACAAAAAAATCAAAGAGATTCTGGCGCATGAGCTCCTGCACACCTGCAGCGGCTGCCAGAATCATGGGAAGAAATGGAAAATGTATGCGGCTGCCATGAATCAAGCATATGGCTATGCGATTACGACTACGACCTCCGATGCTGCCATGGGGCTGCCGGAAACGGAGGCGCGTTATCGCAGGGAAAGCTATAGATATATCCTGCAATGCCAAGGCTGCGGCGCGGTGATACGTAGAAAGCGCGCCTCTCGGCTGACACAGTATCCGCAGCGTTACCGCTGCGCAAAATGTGGTGGGAAGTTAAAAATCATTTCGCAAGACGCTATATCTAGTAGATGAAATTTTTGAAAAAGTGTGGTATAATGGTTCCTAGGATTATATCTGCAGCGTTGCTGCAAGGTAGGAACCATTGAAACGCCTTTATTCGGCTTCGCCGCGGCGTTATAATGTCCTTACACAGTGATTGCCGAGCCGCAGGCGACGGCAGAACTGATGTACGACAGATGCCCAGAGTTCTTAGCGAGTGGCAAGCCAAAGGCGCAGACAGAGCTTAGAACTTATGGTATAATATATTGCATGCCATATCTCATATCAACAGGCAAAGCGTTTTGATTACAGAGGAAGGTTAAGATGGGAAAATCAGAAAAAGAATTGCATACTGCTGTGTTGTCAGTACCGCTGCCGATCTGTATCATCAATGAGCAGGGAAAGGTGATCGGGGCGAGCGATCAGATCAGTCAGGTATTTTTGTATGACGATATTCTGGACAGTGACCTTTTTGCATTGACAGGAGTAAAGCTCACAGAGCTTTATCAGTCCCTGCAGGATGGCGTTTCTCCGATCATCAAGAGAAACGACAGGGTATTTAAGCTCGCCGCACAGAAGAATGAAGAAGATGAAACCGAGCTGATCATCTTTTTCTACGATGTCACGAATTTAGAGGAGCTCAAAGACCGATACAATGCCGAGAAACCATGCGTCGCGAAGATTCAGATCGACAATTACGATGAGCTGATCAGCAACGCAGGGTCTGCGCCGCGTCTGGCGCTCTCCGGCGAAATCGACCAATTGATCCGCAAATGGGCGGGCAGGATCAACGCATCTGTCAGCAGAGTGCGCAACAGCGCCTATCTCATCTGGTTTGAGCAGCAGTATCTGGAAAAGATGACTGCGACAAAGTTTGATATACTCGATGAAGTCAGACATCTGGAAACAGGCGCGGACTTTCCGGCAAGCCTGAGTATCGGTGTCGGCGCCGGAGGCAAGGACCTTGCACAGACAGAATCCTACGCGGATGCTGCACTGGATCTGGCGCTTGGACGCGGCGGCGATCAGGCTGTCGTCAAACGCAATATCAAGGTCGAATATTTTGGGGGCAAACTCCAAACGGTCGAGAAAAGTAATAAGGGAAAATCTAGGATCGTCGGTCACGCGCTCAAGCAGCTGATCGACCAATCCAAAAAAATATTTATCATGGGTCATGCAAACCCGGATATGGACAGCTTCGGTTCCGCGCTCGGCATTACCAGACTCTGCGTGCTGTGCGAAAAAGAACCGTATCTGGTCATCGATGAGGTGAACGAGAGCCTGCAGGAAATTTTCAGGCAGGCAAAGGAAAGCGACAATTATCAGTTCATCAGTTCAGAAAAAGCAGTCAGCCTGGCGGATGAAGAAAGTCTGCTCATCGTAACGGACACACACAGACCGAGTCTGGTGCAGTGTCCGGAGCTTTTGAAAATATGCGAACGCATCGTTGTGGTAGATCACCACAGGAAGATGGAGGAGTGCATCGAGAATCCGGTGCTCGCCTATATGGAATCCTACGCGTCATCAGCCTCTGAACTGGTAGCGGAAATGCTGCAGTACATGATCAGCAAGAAGAGCCTCAATAAGCTGGAGGCGGAGGCACTGCTGGCAGGCATGACGATCGATACCAACGGGTTTTCGGTCAAGACAGGCGTGCGGACCTTTGAGGCGGCCGCATGGCTGCGCAGACAGGGCGCAGACCCGACAGAGGTCAAGCGGTTTTTCCAGGAGGAAATTTCAAATATCAAGCTGCGTGCCGAAGCCGTACTTTCGGCGCAGGTTTACGAAAACGGTGTAGCGATTTCGGCGTGCCGCAAGGAGCGCAGCGACGCACAAATCTTATGTGCGCAGGTGGCGGATCAGCTGCTGACCGTCAAAGGCGTAAAAGCGTCCTTTGTGGCAGGCAGGAATGATGTCGGCAAAACGGTCATCAGCGCCAGATCGCTGGGCGAAGTCAACGTGCAGGTGATCATGGAAAAATTCGGAGGCGGCGGACATCTGACCACAGCCGCCGCGCAGGTCGATATCGGCATCGGCGAAACGATTAAAAAAATTATGGATATGATGGAGGTAGAGCAAGATGATAGTAATCTTAAATAGAGACGTAAAAGGAACCGGCAAGGCAGGAGATGTGGTAAAGGTCAGCGACGGCTACGCAAGAAACATGCTGCTGCCGAGAGGCTATGCGACCGAGGCGACCGACGGCAATATCAGAAGCCTGGAAAAGCAAAAAGCAATCGCGGCAGAGAAAAAGGCTGAGGAAAAAGCCGCCGCACAGGCTATCGCAGAGAAGCTCAGCAGTCTGACCGTCAAGATACAGACAAAAGCAGGAGAAAATGGAAAAGTATTCGGCTCGATCACCTCAAAGGATATCGCAGAAAAATTGAAAGAGCAGCACAAGATTACTGTCGATAAGAAAAAGATTTTGCTCGACGGACCGATCAAGCAGACCGGAACCGTCAGCATTGATGTGAAGCTTTATCCGGAAGTTACCGGAAAGCTGACGGTGGAAATCAGCGCAGAGTAAGCGTTTTATCGTCTGCTTCCTGCAGGCATGCGGGGAAGCAGACTTTTTTACGAAAACTTCAAAAAAAATACACGAAAACAGATTAGGAGTTTGGTATGATAGAGAGGATTCCGCCGCACAACGAGGAGGCAGAACGTTCCGTACTCGGCGCAGCGATGCTGAATAAGGAGGTTTTGTTTGATATTTTGGAAGAAGTCAAGGAGGACGACTTCTATAACGAAAGTCATAAGGAAATTTTCAGAGCCATCTGGGAGCTGTACCGCAAGAACAGTGCGGTAGATATGCTCACTGTCTGTGAGGAGTTAAAGAGCAGACAGTCGCTGGACATGGTCGGCGGCAGAGCCTACATTGCGACGCTCACCGCGGAGGTACCGTCCACCGCGAACGGCAGAGAGTACGCGAAGATCATCGCGGAAAAGGCAATCATGCGGCAGATGATCCGCACCGCTGAGGATATCACCGAAAAGGGGTATGAAAGCAAAATGGCAGCCAGAGAGATCCTCGACTACGCAGAGAGCGGGATCTTTCAGATCGCGCAGATGCGGCAAAAAAACGACTATACCAAGATCCAGGATGTGCTGCTGGAAAATCTCAAGATCATCGATGCGGCAGCACAGAATAAAGATAAAATCACAGGCATTCCGACGGGTTTCCACGATCTGGACGAAAAGACCAGCGGTCTGCAGCGTTCTGATCTGATCATCGTTGCAGCACGTCCCGGCATGGGCAAAACCGCCTTTGCACTCAATATCGCGCAGCAGAGCGCGGTCAAGCATGGGACTTCAGCGATCATCTTCAGTCTGGAAATGTCCAAAGAGCAGCTCGGTCAGAGACTGCTTGCGATGCAGGCTCGCGTGGAGATGCAGAAGCTGAAGCAGGGAGATCTGGACCGCAAGGACTGGGATCGGGTCTCGCTGGGTGTGGATGAACTGAATAATTCTAAGATCGTCATCGACGATACACCGGGCATTTCGCTGATGGAAATGCGCAACAAGTGCAGACGGTTAAAAGCCGAGCAGGGACTGGATCTCATTGTGGTCGACTATCTGCAGCTGATGACCTTCGAGGGCAAGACAGACAACCGTCAGCAGGAGATCAGTGCGCTGTCCAGAAACATGAAGCTTCTGGCCAGAGAGATGAACTGTCCGGTCATCTTGCTTTCGCAGCTTTCGCGTGCACCGGAGCTCAGACAGGACAAGCGGCCGATGCTCTCGGACCTGCGTGAATCCGGATCGATCGAGCAGGATGCGGACATCGTTATTTTCCTGTATCGCGATGATTATTACAACGAAAATACCGAAAAGCCGGGCGTGTGCGAGGTCAATATCGCCAAGCACAGAAGCGGACCGACTGATAAGATAGAGCTGACCTGGGTATCCCGTTATACCAAGTTCAGCGATAAAGCGCTCTAAGGCAGCGCAGATAAGAAACAGAGGAACATATAACATATGGGTTTTATTAAGGGAAAGGTGAAAGACTTTTACCTGCTGACCACCGATGTAGAGAACATTTTTATCAATGAGTATCTGCCTGCAGCGCCGGGCGATTACGTAAAGGTCTATCTTTACGGTCTGCTCTACGCGCAGACGGGCGCGGATATGGACGCGCGCACCTTCGCGCAGCAGCTCAGGCTGCCGGACGAAACGATCCGGCAGGCATGGGAATATTGGGAGAGCATGGGCGCTGTCAGACGCGTGAAAGGCAAAAGCGGAGGCGCAGATACGGCTGTGCCTGCGGCAGGTATGCAGGAGGACATTGAATTCCGCAATCTGCGCGCCATGATGTACGGAAACGGCGGCATGGAGGATGAAGACGCGGATGCAGCGGACGCGCAGCATGGCGGGAAGCCGGGCAAGCTCGCGGACAGGCTCTGCGACAGCAGCGTCAAGGAATTTATTCAAGCACTCGAAAGCCGCACCGGAAGACTCTTCGATCCGCAGAAGGAGCTGGCAGAGATTCTTTCGTGGGAGCATGACTTCGGTACCACGAAGGAAGTGATTCTGGAAGCGTTTTCCTACTGTTACGAAAGACAAAAGACCGGACTGTCCTATATCAAAAAAGTTGTCATGGGCTGGGCTGAGCAGGGGCTTACGAGCAGAGAGACTGTGGAGGCGTACCTGAAAGAAAACAGTATCCGGCAGAGCATGTACAAGCGGGTGCTGCAGTCACTGGGACTGAACCGCGGCGCGACGGAGGCCGAGAAGCGACTGATGAATGTCTGGTTCGATGAGATGCACTGCAGTCTGGAGCGCGTGCTGGAAGCATGCGACCGCACGCTTTCGGCAGCCAATCCGAATCTGCGCTATGTCAACAAGGTCCTCGAAAACTGGTACGAGGAGGCAAAAGCACGCGGACTCGATGTCAATCAGAAAACAACAGTCACACAGGCTGTTTTGAATCAATATTATGAATTTCTCCGCAGACAGGCGGAGGAAACGGCACAGGCGCACAAACGGGAGATCTACAAGATATTACCGCGCGCGGCAGAGATCGATGCTATGCACAGAGAGCTTGGCAGCAAGCTCACCAAAGGCATGCTGACCGGCATGAAGGCGCCGCAGAAGGCGCAGCTGAAGCAGGAGATGCGCGCTTTGGAGGAGGAACGAGCCGTTCTACTGACAGAGCATAATTATCCGATGGATTACACAGATATCAAATACGCCTGTGAAAAATGCAGCGATACCGGGTTCGATGAGAACGGCATGCGGTGCAGTTGTGTTCGGCAAAGAACAGGAGAGGCAGAAGTATGGCAAAAAAGAGACAAACAAACAAGCTAGCCGAGCGGCTCATCGACCGCGGCGCCTGGCTTGTAGAGGAAACGGACCGGTTGCTGGATCAGGCGGGACCTTTTTTTGGGAGACAAGGGGATAAAATCATCGATGTCTGCGGCGATTTTGTTGTAAAATTCGACGAGGGTGAGGATGTTGTCGCATGGTTTCTCGGAAAGACCTTTGTGCATGCTGCCAGGAAATGGCATGATATGCACATCGGCCTGCAAAAGCACCGCAAGGAGATCGTCAAGCACTTTGCAATCGGCTGCGTTGTGATTGTCGGCGCGGTCGGCGTCTATGCGACCAGCATCGACTACGAATATGCCTACAACGGCAGAACGCTCGGTATCGTCAAGGAGCAGCGCGATGTCCTCGAGATTCTCGATCTGGTCAGCGAGGCACTGACACAGGAATACGGCTCCAGCATCGTCATTGATCCGGAGACGGACATTACGTTCAAGCCGGTAATCAAATTCGGCAAGGAGATCGATGATCCGGACACCGTACTGCGGCGCTTTACCTATATGGGTGATATCCAGACGCAGGCTTATGCCATCATGGTAAACGGCGAAAGAATGATCACGGTCGAGAATGAAGCGATCGCACAGGAGGTGCTCGACAGCATTCTGGACAGCTATATCAAGGGAGACCGCAGCGATTATGAAAGCGTCGGTTTCACGGAAGATATCAAGATCGAGGCTTATAATACGACGCTGGCCAATGTCAGCAGTAAGGCTGCGGCAACCAAAAAACTCAAGAGCGGCGGACAGCAGGAGCTGACCTATGAGGTCGTTGCCGGTGATACGCTTTACGGTATCTGCAATAAGCTCGGTGTATCCTTGTCAGAGCTGAAAGAGATGAATCCGCGCATCAAGGATACGATGGTGTTGCATGTCGGCGACAAGTTCGTCACGCAGCAGGAGGTGCCGCTTCTGACGGTTGAAACCGTCGAGATCGCGACCTTTGCGGAATCGATCGATTATGAAACGAAACACAAGGAATCCTCCGCCTATTATAAAGGCGAGACCATTGTTACCCAAGCCGGAGAAAAGGGAAAAGCCAGAGTCACCGCACGTCTGACCAAGCAGAACGGCAAGACCGTAGAGCGTAAGGATCTGAGCGTCAAGACGATCAAAGAGCCGGTATCTAAAATCGTTATCAAAGGAACCAAAGCATTGCCGCCGACGAAGGGAACCGGACGCTTTATCAGACCGGTCAGCGTCAGCGTTTACCGCGGCTACGGTCCGCGTTGGGGCAGAATGCACTATGGTCTGGACTACGCGGCGCCGACGGGAACGACGATTCGTGCAGCCGACGGCGGTACGGTCACCAAGGCCGGCTGGTCGGGCGCTTACGGCTATCGTATCGTTATCGACCACGGCGGCGGATTCAAGACACTGTACGCGCACTGCAGCAGTATCAGCGTATCCGCAGGGCAGAGGGTATATCAGGGACAGAAAATCGGTGCAGTTGGCAATACCGGACGCAGCACCGGCGCACATTGCCACTTCGAGATCTTCAAGAACGGCGCCAACGTCAACCCGGCGAGCTATCTGTAACGAAAATAAAAAGCATGATAGGGAGGATCCGCGAGGGCTCTCCCTATTTATTTGAACAGGCAGGCGCATAGCGGGTCTCTCCGATGCCTGCCTAGCGACGAAACCATAAGGCTGCACGAAAAAATCGCGCATGAATGTTTTCCCGGGAAAATATAATGAACCAAAGAAAACAGAAGCAGGAGGGCAGCGGAATGGAGGAGCAGCGGGTCATACTGGAAAATCGCAATAAAATGACGGTCAGTCAGGTGGTCGATGTGGACGCTTTTGACGAGGAGACCTTATGGGCAAATCTTGCGGACGGCGCGGTGGAGGTCAGCGGCAGCGGACTGCACATCGAGAAGCTGGACCTTGCAGAAGGCGTACTGGTCGTGACGGGCAGCATCAGCTCGTTCGCCTATATCGAGGGCAAGAAGCAAAAGGGCAGCAAACGCCTCAAAGCCTTGGCGGGCAGACTGCGCAATGACTGAGCTTATCAAAGCACAGCTTACCATTGTCTGCGTGATGGGCGGCGGTGGGCTTGCCGCCGGACTGGTTTACGATGTCTTTGAGACATTTATCAGTCTACGCAGATGGCGCGGATGGCGAAGGTGGAGTCTGGAAATATTTGCATTTTTGTGCATCGGGTTCCTGACCGGAGAGTTTCTCTACGCCGCAGACCGCGGTAAACTGACATTTTTGAGTATCTGTGCATTTGCATGCGGCCTGTGGTTGTACAAAAAAATTTTTTGTGATACAATGTCCTTGCACAGTGATTGGCAAGCCAAAGGCGCAGACAGAACTGATGCAAGACAGGTGCCCGAGCGAAGGCGATTGGCGAATCGCAGATGAAGACAGAGCCGCTTAGCGTCCGGGCGAATGGAAAGATAAAACTGGTTGCTTCATAAACAACGCAAGACAAAAGGGGAAGGCATGGCGAAAAAGAGCAGGCTGCATGAGTTTGAAAAGAATAACCGTGTGATCAATATCCAGCAGGCGCAGGATATACGCCGCGAACGATTGGAAATTGCCAGACAAAAAAAAGAAGTGACGCGCAAGAGGAAGGTCAAGATCAACTACATGCGGATGGCGCTGTTTGTCCTCGTTTTGGTCATCGGCGTCTCCTTTGTCGTGTCTGCGGTCAAAATCGTGCGGCTGCAGGGAGAGCAAAAAGAGGTCGCAGCCAGAAACGATGAATTGACGCACAAAAAGGAAACGCTGGAGATGGAGTTTGAGAATGTCAAGCTTCCGGAATATATCGAAAATCAGGCAAGGCGCGATCTGAAGCTGGTCAAGCCGCAGGAGCTTCTGTTTGCTTTCAACGAGGACAGCAAGACGGATACAAAAGAAGAAACAAAGAACGCGAACGATACAGATAAGAATACGGATAACGATACAAAGGACAGCAAAACAGATGGAAAAACAAACAATTCATGAGGTCATTATCGTCGAAGGGCGGGATGATACCGCAGCGGTAAAGCGCGCAATCGACGGACTGACCATTGAGACCCATGGATTCGGCATCCGGCGCGAGACGTGGGCGTTAATTGAAAAGGCTTATCGGGAGAAGGGCATCATCATTTTTACCGATCCGGACTATGCCGGAGAGGAAATCCGCAGGCGGCTGACAAAAAAGTTCCCTGCGGCAAAGCAGGCTTTCCTTTCGCGTAAATACGCGGAGAAAAAAGGCGACATCGGCATCGAAAACGCAGAACCGGAGGCGATCCTGGAGGCGATCGAGAAAGCACACGCCACCTTCCGCGGAGCAGAAGCATCGGAAGTGGATTTATATACTGCCGACGACTTGTTTGCCGCGGGACTGACCGGCGGTACAGACGCGAAGCAGCGCCGCGAAAAACTGGGACAAGTCCTCGGCATCGGTTACGCGAATGCCAGAGGGCTCTGCGGTAAGCTCAATCAATTTGGAATCAAGAAAGAGGCATTTTATGAAGCTTTACGCACCATCGACCATCAGGGAGATTAGAGAAAAATACGGGTTTCGTCTGAGCAAGAGTCTTGGACAGAATTTCCTGACGGATAAAAACATCATCGACGACATCATCGACGGTGCCGCGATCGGCGCGCAGGATCTGGTCATTGAGATCGGACCCGGCATCGGCGTGCTGACCTGGGAGGCAGCACAGCTGGCGCAAAAGGTCATCGCTGTCGAGATCGACAAAAATCTCATCCCGATCCTCGCAGAGACACTGCGGGAAGCGGACAATATCGAGGTGATCAATCAGGATATCCTCAAAACGGATATCAATACCTTGATCGAGCGAGAAAAGGCAGAGGCGGAAGCCGCCGGCATGCCGTATGCGCATGTGCGCATCATCGGCAATCTGCCGTACTATATCACCACACCGATCATCATGAAGCTGCTGGAGGACGGCGTCGAAGCAGACAGCATGACCGTCATGATGCAGAAGGAGGTCGCGGACCGCATGCGCGCGCATCCCGGCACCAAGGCATACGGCGCACTCTCTGTGGCAGTACAATATTATTGCGAGGCAGAGCAGGTCGTCAATGTGCCGGCAAGCTGCTTCGTGCCGCAGCCAAAGGTGGACTCGGCAGTACTGCGGCTGGACATGCGCACCGAGCCTCCGGTCGTGCTGGAGGATCAGGATATGTTCTTTCGCTGTGTCAAGGCGGGGTTTGGCCAGCGGCGCAAAACACTCTCCAATGCCCTGATGGGTGTGGAGCATATGACCAAAGAGATCGCGGGGGCATCTCTCGCGGGGGCGGGGATCGATCCGGCAAGAAGAGCAGAGACTCTGGACCTTGCGGAATTTGCAAGACTTGCAAACGAAGTCGCAAAGAGATTAGCTAACGGACAAAGGGGATAAGGAATGGATAAATTTGATAAGTTTGAGAAACTGGACCGAAAAGTAGAAGAAACGCTCCATGAAGTAGAAACCATGGATCGACGCAAGTTTTACAAAAACAGCTTCGCCTATGCAGCCGTCTGGGCGCTGCTGCTGAACCTGCTGATCGAAACACTCGGCAGATTCCCGACAGCGGGGATCTTCGGCGGGCTGACCTTTATGGTGCACAGTCCGTTGGTCTTTTTATATAATGCGCTGATCCTGTATGCGACCTTGGTGCTTGCATCCCTGTCTAAGCGGCGCGTGTTTTTCTTTACGATCATTTCGATCTTCTGGCTGGGTATCGGCATCATCAACGGCGTGATTCTGACACAGCGCATGACGCCGTTCACCGTCAAGGATCTGAGTAATCTCAATGACGGCTTGACCATCGTGACGAATTACCTCAGCAACTATGAGATTATCGGCGCCATCGCCGCAGGGCTGATCGCTGTCGGACTGCTTGTGCTGCTGTTCATCAAAGGACCACAAAAAAGGGACGGCGTGAAACGCAAACGCAATCTGGTCGCAGTGCTGCTGGTTATCGCCTTTACCTTCCTGTCGTCCTCCTTTGTGATCCGGGCAGGCATCGTACAGACTTTCTTCGGCAACCTCGCCTATGCTTATCGAGATTATGGCGTGGTCTACTGTTTTGTCAATACCTGGCTGAACACAGGCATCAGTAAACCGGACGGCTACAGCAAGGAGGAGATCCTGTCGATTTTCGACAAAAAAGAACTCGGCGATGACAATGCCATGCTGCTCACGCAGAAGGACGAGGATGAGGAACACCCGAACATCTTGTTTTTGCAGCTGGAATCCTTCATCGACCCGATGACCATTCAGAGCATCACGCTTTCACAGGATCCTTGTCCGAACTTCCGCAGACTGATGCAGACCTATTCCTCGGGTGAGCTGACCGTACCCGCCTGCGGTGCAGGTACGGCGAATGTCGAATTTGAAGTGCTGACCGGATTGTCCGTCAAGTTCTTCGGTCCGGGCGAATATCCGTACAAGGCGGTACTCAAGGAAAAGACAGGCGAGAGTCTTGCCTACGACCTTGACAGTCTGGGCTATACCTCGCATGCGATCCACAACCATCGGGCGGTGTTCTACAACCGCAACAGCGTCTTTGCCAATATGGGTTTTGATACCTTTACCAGTATGGAATATATGAAGAATGTCGAAAAGACACCGAAGAACTGGGCGAAAGACGATGTGCTGACCGAATGCATCACCGATGCGCTGGACTCCACCGATGGCAGAGACATGATTTACACCATCTCGGTCCAGGGACATGGCAAATATCCGACCGAACAGGTGATTCGAAATCCGCGCATCGAAGTGACCGCGGCACCGAGCGAAGAATTAAAGTGGAAATATGAATACTATGTCAACCAGATCTATGAAATGGACCAGTTCATCAAGGCGCTGACAGACACGCTCGCTAAGCGCGAAGAACCGACGGTGCTTGTGATGTACGGAGACCATATTCCGGCGCTGGATATGACGGAGAATGACCTCGAAAGCGGCAACCTCTATGGGACGCAGTATCTGATCTGGGATAATATGGGTCTGAAAAAGGATGACGAAAATCTCCATGCCTATCAGCTGGCGGCGCATGTGATGGAGATGCTGGACATGCAGGTCGGGACGATTTTTACCTATCAGCAGAATCACAAGAACAGCGAGACCTATCTGGCAGATCTGAAGGCGCTCGGCTATGATATGCTCTACGGCAAGTACTATATTTACGGCGGTACGAATCCGTTTAAGCCGACAAATCTGAAGATGGGCGTCAATGATATTACGATCGATGAGATCGTCAAGATCGGCGATAAATACTATATCAAGGGCAGGAACTTCACGCAGTACAGCAAGGTGACGCTGGACGGCAAGGAGCTTAAGACCATTTATCTTGGTGAAAACGTGCTCGGTCTTCTGGAAGACGTCGATCCGGACGATGCGGACAAGATGAAGGTCAGCCAGATCGAAAACAAGAGCGGCGAGATTTTAAGTACGACAGAATAGACAGAAAAGAGAGGAGAAATTCGCATGAGAAATATAGAAACAGAACGGCTGCTGCTGACCCCATGGACGATGTCCGAAGAGGACATTGAGGGGCTTTACGCATATGCCTGCGACCCGGACGTAGGACCGAACGCGGGATGGAAACCGCATGCAGATAAGGCAGAGTCAGCAAGAATCATCAAAGAGCTGTTTATCCCGCACGAGGTCTGGGCGATCCGCGAGAAGCGAACCGGCAGGATCATGGGCAGCATCGGCTTAGAGCCGGACAGAAGACGGGAGGATGTCGCCAGCCGCGAGATGGGCTATTCGCTCGGCAAGGACTTTTGGGGCAAGGGTTATATGACGGAGGCGGCGAAGGCTGTCATCGACTATGCGTTCACACAGGAAAAGGAGCCTATCGTCGTGCTGGCGATCTGTACCGGACCGACGAACAAGCGCTCGCAGCGCGTGATTGAAAAATGCGGCTTTCAGTATGAGGGTACGCAGCGCAAGGGCTATCATATCTATGACGGCAGCGACCGCGATAACCTTGTCTATTCCATGCTTCGGGAAGAGTGGGAGCAAAGAAAAAACCGCGGATGAGCGCGGTTTTTTTGTTAAAAAAGCTTTTTTTCCTCGATTTCTTCAATCTCTTCCTTAAGCTCTTCCATGTCCTCCTTCGCGAACATGAACAGGAAGCTGACCGAAAGCAGAAGGCAGGAGATCCAAATTGCCCGCGCCCCAAACGCGGCGACGCAGAAGACGCCGAGCGCGGCGCCGATAGCAAACATCAGGATGATGCCCCAGTAACAAAAGGATTTTTGAAGATTTGTTCGATTCTGTGTTTTCCAGTAGGCACACAGGGATTCCATTCCGCTGCGCAGATTGCCGATACACATGGTGCTGGCAAAGGAATAGCCTTTGACCTTGCGGAAGGTCTGTACCTGCATCGCACAGGCAAAGGAAACGATGCCGTTGGCGATCAGGTCACAGGTTTCCGGCATGAAACCCACCGCGAACAAAATCGCAATTTCAAAGAGCAGGACGAGCTGCCGCCAGTGAATTCTGGTAGTGCTTTGGTAGCGGAAACGAAGCAGCTCCGCTGCCGCGATGCCGAACGCGAAAAAAGACAAAGGAATGAGATACTCCAAAGTCTGCGACCAGTTCCGCTCCGCAATGCTCTGGCTCAAAAGAACAATATTACCGGTCTGCGCATTCGCGAAGACGTGCCCGCGGTAGATATAGGTGTAAGCGTCCTGCAATCCTCCGGACAAGGATAAAAAAGCAGCAGTCAGAAAGGATTCCGACATTTGTTTGGGATGTCCGCGCTTCATAGACAGTACCTCCTTGAGGCACTATTATATATCGAGGCCCGCGGAATGTCAATCGCTAAAAAAACGCTTGCAAATCTTTACAGCGGAGGCGATAATAAAAGGTAGACGGAAGGGAGACATTTGGATGAATGCAATTAAGAGATTTTTTTTGCGGCTGCTGATTTTACTTATCGCTGCCGGCATGGTGGGTGCCATGCTCGTGCTGTTTATCAACAGCAGAGTCAAGCACAGTACAGAGGACCAGATCCTCTATTTGATACAGGGAGAGACCGAGATCAGCGCAATCGGACAGCAGAGCCTCAAAGCGTTCGGCGCGGACTGCGCACTGGTGCTGGGCTGCGGCATCGCGGATGCCGAAACACCGAGTCCGATGCTCAAGGACCGGCTGGATGCGGGGATTGCCTTATACCAGTATGGCATCGTGCCGAAGCTTTTGCTGAGCGGAGACAATGGACAGGAAAATCACAATGAACTGCATGTGATGCTCAAATACACGCGGGAGGCGGGCGTGCCGGAGGAGGATATTTTCTGCGATCATGCGGGATTTTCGACCTACGATTCGGTCTATCGCGCACAGGATATTTTTGATGCATCGCGCATGATCATCGTCACACAGCAATATCACGAATATCGGGCACTGTATCTGGCGGACAAGCTGGGGCTCGCGGCGGTCGGCGTCGCTTCGGATCAGGAGACCTATTTCGGGCAGAACTACCGCGAGGCGCGGGAAATCCTGGCGAGAAATAAGGACTTTTTCAAGGTGCTGCTGCATGGCAAGGCACAGTACGGCGGGGAGGTCATTCCGATCAGCGGCAGCGGGATTTCCAGTCACGCAGAATAAAGCAGACGCATACAATGTAGAGGACAGGAATGTCCTCTATTTTTGTGTAGGATGCAGTGAGGAAATAGTTATGATATATTTGGACAATGGGGCGACTTCTTACCCGAAACCGCGGATCATGCTGGCGGCGATGGAAGAATGTATCCTCAGATATTGCGGCAATCCCGGACGTTCCGGTCATCAGATGTCGATGCGGACCGGGGAGGAGGTCTATCACGCGCGCAGGAAGCTCGCCGCGTTTTTCGGTGTCGAAAAGGCGGAACAGATCGTTTTCACCAAG
Source organism: uncultured Eubacteriales bacterium (assembly GCA_900542245.1). Taxonomy (GTDB): domain Bacteria; phylum Bacillota; class Clostridia; order Peptostreptococcales; family Anaerovoracaceae; genus CAG-238. The sequence goes on along the minus strand of UQMQ01000032.1, from coordinate 2,731 downwards.
AACACGACAGAGGCGATCAATTTAGGCTTGAAGGGCATACTGCGGCCCGGTGATCATGTGATCACGACCAGCATGGAGCACAATTCCGTACTGCGGCCGCTCAAGACGCTGGAAAAAAGCGGAATCGAGCAGTCTGTCATTCGCGCGGACCGAGAAGGGCTGATCACCGCGGCGGATATCGAAAAGACGATCCGCCCGAATACGAAGCTGATCGTTGTCACCGCGGCATCGAATGTGACGGGCGGCAGGATGCCGCTTTTGGAGATCGGGACGCTGGCGAAGAAAAGGGGAATCCTTTTTATGGTCGACGGTGCGCAGGGGGCGGGCTGCATGCCGATCGATGTACAGCGCATGCATATCGACCTGCTGGCTTTCCCCGGACATAAGGGACTGCTTGGACCGCTGGGTACCGGCGGATTGTATACCGCGCCGTATATCGCGCTGCAGCCGCTGCTTGCGGGCGGGACCGGAACGGAGTCCAAAAGTCGTGTGCAGCCGTGCGAATTTCCGGAAGGGTTCGAGGCAGGCACGATCAATGCGCCGGGCATCATCGGACTGGGCTATAGCACAGAGTTTGTCTCTAAAATCGGCGTGGATGTCATCGCGCAGTATGAAGAGGAGCTGATTACTTATCTGGACGATCGCTTGGACCGGACGCCGGGGGTCGTCCGTTACGGACCGCCTGCCTGCAGGAAAACCGGTATTACCCTGTTCAATATCGAAGGCATTCCTGCAGAAGAGGTGACGGCACAGCTCAACGCAAACTACGGGATTGCAGTCCGCGGCGGATACCACTGCGCGGGGTTGGCGCACAAGACCATCGGCACCTGGGAACAGGGCGGCGTGCGCGTCAGTGTCGGCCCGTTCACGACCAGGGCGCAGATCGAAAAATTGGCAGACGCGGTTCTTCAAATTAGTAGTAGACAAATGCGTCAAAACAAGTTACGCTAAAGAAGACAGAGTTTTCACAGGGTAATCACGCAAGTGTAGTATCATGAAGATAAAAAGGAAGAGCGAGGAAAACAGTATGAAAAAACTTTTAGCAGCATGTATGATTTTAATGTTGAGTTTCAGCATGTTTGCCTGCGGAGCCAAGACACCGGCGGCAGACAGCGATATGCCGAATCAGACGGAGGATCAGGAACAGGTCGGCGAGGACGGCGCGGAGATCGAGGTTCCGGATACGATCATTCCGGACGGTTTTGCAGGTGACGGCGAAGAAGACGAGGACGAGAGCGCGGCCTTTGATTTTGGCTTTACGGCGAAGAAATCCTTCAGCATGTCCGGTTCCGTCAAAAAACTGAACAACAGTAAGATCGCTTCTGAGGGCGACAATCTGGCGAGCCAGTTCCAAAAGGCGTTGGATGCGTCCACATTGGGCAGCTTCGACGCGGGTTCTTCGGACTATGACGAATATGACGGAGAGACGATCGACAAACAGCTCTACGCGCTGGCGATGCGAAACGATGTCGGCGCCGATGAGATCGACACCGCAGCAATCGCCGAGGCAGGGTTTTACCACAGCAGCGAAGAGAAAAACTATCACCAGTATACTTCCTATATCTCCGAAAGCTTTTCGAAAGTATCAAAAAGCCTGATCAGCAGCGAACTGAAAAAAATCGAAAAGGAATATGGTATCAAGGTCAGCGCCTCGAAGATCGAAAAGGCCATGCAGGCTGTTTTTGATAAGGTCAAGGAGACGGAGTACGAATATTCCCTTTACGAAAAGAAAACCATGCAGGGAGACGGATATACAGAAGTCATCACGCTGAGTGTAGACGGCGCGATGTACGAAGATGACAGTTTGGTCGCATATATTTATGTCGATCGTGACCGTGTGTACAAATAAGGAGGCAAGCATGGACGAAAAAAAATTACCGGATAGAGACGCAAAGCCGGAAGAAAAAGATGAGTTTGAGCAGATGCTGCAGACGATGGTGGCGCAGGGCTGCCTCTGGTATCTGAATCGCTGCGAAGAATTCCTGCTGACAGAGGATGCCTGGGGAGATAAACTGCCGCTGTGGGCGACTGCCGCCGAGGCGGAGTATAACTGCACCCAGGAATGGGACGGCTGCACCGCGGAATCGATACCGCTGGGAGAGTTTCTGGCGCAGTGGATCCCGTTTCTCCGCAAGGAAAATATCGGTGTTTCTATCGGTTGGAGGGACGGCGAGGGCTTTGTTCTGCCGCTTGATGCACTGGAAAGCCTGCTGCGTGCGGAGGCTGAGGCGCAGGGTATCAAAATCGAAGAGCCGGCAGAAGATACTGAGATGGAGGCAAAGTATACTGCCTTTATCGAGGAGCTAGTGAGCGGGAACCGCATCTGGATCCTGCATAAGGGCGACGCGATCTTGATGGTCGGTACAGAAGATGGCGGCAGGATGCCAATCTGGAGCAGCAGAGAAGCGGCGGCAACAGACTGCAGCAATGAATGGGCGGCATGCGAGCCGGATGGCATTCCGCTGCGTCAGTTCTTGAACGACTGGCTCCCGGATCTGGCAGAGGAGGGCTCGAACCTTTTGCTGGCACTGGGCGATGGGGAAGGCATCAATACGGATGTAGAGATTTTTGGACGTGACCTTGAGCGGGAACTCAAAAAACAGGCACCGGGCAAGGTGGTTGCCTTCCGCAGAGACCGCAGAGGCGGTAAAAAACCGCTTTCTTAGGCGATCACAAGAGGGAGAAAGCTGGAAAGGTCACCCTGATGGTATAATTTGAATACAAAATTGAG
>UQMQ01000031.1 GCA_900542245.1 uncultured Eubacteriales bacterium | reverse complement strand
CGAAAGATATCTGGTGGATCAACGGATTGACAAGCTATGCGCTGCCGCGTGACACGAAAGGTCCTCAGCTCCTTGGGCTTGCGCCTACGGCGACAGCTACCTACCGCCCCGGCGACAAAATCACGATCGCAATGGTCTTTGATGAAATTGTGGACGAGAAGAACAGCAAAGCGGCAGGGCTGTCTACGAACACTACTCGTTCTGTAAAATTCGCATCAACAAGCAGCGGTAGCAACTCAACAGTAAAATTTACATACGCAGGCGGCGCGGACACGAATGTGCTCTACTTCACCGGAACTGTGCCGGAAAACGCTGTCGGCTCATATAAACTTCAAGTGACTATACAAGACATATTGTATCAATTTCGCGATATGAGCAATAATCACGCCCGTTCTGAGTATCAGTATTATACAACTGATGCTTCTGTCAGCAAAGCTGCCAAACCTACGGTTACTGTGGATAAGCTGACCAACAGCAACGGCACACTCACCGGCAGCATCACTGCCACGAATGCCGGCAAGCTTGAGTATGCATGGACAGACTCTTCTGCCGTTCCTGCCTATGGCTGGCAAATGCTGCGCAATAAAACAAATCCTACTGTTACCACCCGGCAGACAAGCGGAACATGGTATCTGCATGTCCGCGCCACAAACACTGACGGGCAGACAGCCACAGATCAGAAAAGTGTTAAAATCCCGACCTACGGCAAAGATACCTATGCAGCGCCGGAGCTGACCGTCAAGGTAGATAACACAAACTGGGCAACGACCCGTACCATCACCATAGGACACTCTCCCAGCACAGCAACGGTAAAAGTCAAACCGCCGGGTGGAACGGAGACTCCCGTAAGCGGAAAGACTTATACCGCAAATACCGAGGGTATCTACACCTTCACGCTGACTTCCGGTTCGGGTTCCAATAAGGAGACGGTTACAAGACAGGCGGTTGTCAGCAAGCTGGACACTGCCGCTCCGGTCATTACAATCCATGACCTGCCCGGCACTTCCTACACCGAGCGCGTATCGCTGAACTTCTCGGTTGCTGACAGCGGCTCGGGCGTGAAAACCGTCACCGCAAAGTGGAATAGGAATAACACAGCCATAGCCATAACTCCTGTAAAAAATACTGACGGCACCTATACCATCACCTGCCCTGACACAGCAGGAAATGTAAGTGGAAGCTTCACCGTCACCGCGGCAGACAACTTAGACATCAAGGCGACGAAAAGCTCCAAACCCTACACCATGAACCTAAACGCACCGACGCTGACAGTAACGAAAACTCAAACTCCTTCCACTGCGAAAGGCGTTACCTACTCCTACGAGGTAACTGCCAACGGCAACACCGATATTGTGGTTCATCTGCCGGACGGAACGGAAACCAACGATCTTAACGGTAGTTTCACTCTTACAGAGGCAGGAACCTACGCAATCATCGTCACCGATGCTGCAGGACACTTTGCATCGCAAGACCTTACCGTGTCCGGGGACGTAGACGCCACTCCCCCTGATGTGCGGCTGTATCCGGACGAGATTTCCGAAACCGGAAATCTGCAGGTTGCTGTTGGGGTCTATGAAAAAGGCAGCACGCCTACAGTCAAGCGCGGAAGTACAGCCCTTACTATGAAAAAAGAGGGTGACGGCATTTACAGCAGCAGCTTTACCGTAACCAAGGGCGATACTTATACCGTAACCGCAAGGGATACGGCCGGAAATTCAGCCGAAGCTTCCATCATCGTCTATGCTTTGGTCGATGACAGCAGCAAAACTCTGAAACTTGCTGTTGACGGAACTTACGGCACGCTTCCTACGCCTGCCGAGAAACCGGGCTACACCTTTGACGGCTGGTATGCGGCAAAAACCGGCGGAACAAAAGTCACAACAAGCGGCAACCCTAAGACGGATGGATACACCCTCTACGCACACTGGACAGCAAACATTTCGGTTGACATCACTTGGAGTGCTTTGGATTTCACCTATTCGGACGGTGCATGGAACCCCGAAAATCACACCTACGAGGGCGGTGACTGGGTGACAAACACTTCCGACGGCAATCAGATTACCGTTGAAAATAAAGGGGAAACCGCTGTAACTGTCACATTCAGCTATACACAGAAAAATCCTGCGGTATCGGGCAGTTTTACGGACAACGCGGGCAAGCCTATCACAAGCCCTATGATCCTGCCTACAAAAAATAAAAAATATGCCCGGCTGACCCTTGCGGGAAAGCCGGATCAAAATCTGGAAAATGCTGCAATCGGCACAGTAACCATCAAAGTAGGAGGTGATTGACGATGGATATACAAAAGGAGAAAAAGAAAGACAAGCAGCATAAAATCCTAATCCTGCTTCTCTTGCTGCTTTTGATTCTGTCGCTGTGCATGACCATTTGGGCATTGTTTTTCCGCGAAAGCGCGCCTGTACTTGCGCCTGATTATGCGCCGGAAATCGAAAGCAGCGCCAAGCAGCTCGATAGCGACAGCAGCACGAAGCTAGAAGCTCCACCGGGCGGCGGTGCCGTATCGCTGACCTACTCCAAAGATGTCAGCGTAAATTTGTCGGATAAGAAAATAGATCTGATGTTTGCAAACCCCGCAAAATCCACGGCAGATATGGTTTTGCAGCTTGTCATAAAGGACACCGTCATCATGCAGTCCGGCAGGCTGCTCCCCGGCAATCAAGTCACATCGATCGACTTGCTAGACGGCGTCGGGAATCAGCTCGCAGCAGGCGGCTATGACGGCAAATTCGTCGTTTTGTACTATGATCAGCAAAGCGGCGAAAAGGCAATGATTCATACAGAAATCCCTGTTACGGTAACTGTAACGGAATCATAAAAAGGATATACATACATAAAAGGAGGTAACATTATGAAACAAATCTTTACACTCGCACTTACTTTTCTGCTCATCTTCTCACTGGTGACCGTCACTGCTTTTGCGGCGGATGCTACAATTAATGCAGAAAACGGCACAGCCACAACACCTGTAACCGCTTCCTATAGCGCAGGCGCAGGCGGCGGCACGGTTTACAGTGTTGACATCACATGGGGAAGCATGGCATTCACCTATAGCGAGGGCTCCAGCCCCACTTGGAATCCCGCCACGCATACTTACAGTTCAGGCGGCACAGGAGGCTGGTCGAGCAGCGGCAACACGATTACGGTCACGAACCACTCAAACGCAGCGGTGACAGCAAATCTTGCTTATGCTTCGGAAACAGGATTCACAGGAATCGCCGGCAGTTTTGACAAGGAGACAATGGACCTCAAGACAGCGGTCGGTACGGAAGTTCCCAAAGCACCTACAGATACAGCCGCGCTTACCCTCTCCGGTACACTTGACAACTCCGTAATAGCACCTACCAAAATCGGAACGATTACGGTAACAATCAATTAAGATACAATGAAAAAGTTTACAGCATTTATCGCGGCAGTACTGCTGGTCGTGCTCAGCGCCGCAAGCGTTTTCGCTTCGGCGTATCCATCATACGCTGCGCGTCAGCAGACAAAAATCAGTGTCTCCGCGCGGTATATCGCCAACGCGCAGCCGAATCAGATTCCTATAGACAAAAACGGTCAAGGCGCGACGATACTGCCTGACGGAACAGAGATCACCGTAAGCGGTATGGAAAATACGGATTGGCAGCTTTTTATTGTTCCGATTCAGGACAGTACGGCTCTTGATTGGATCGGCAGCATTCTCAGCGATAAGACAGCAAAATTCTTTGCTTTTCATATTTATTTCATGAACAGCAGCGGCGCTGTCAAATCTGCAGACAGCATTACCGTTACCATCAAACTACCGGAAGAATTGACTTCTCCTGTGGGATATTCGCTGACAAAGAAGGGAACATTGTCAAACATGTCCATATCTGCAAAGGATGGCAAAATCACCTTTCAGACTGACGGAAACCCGTATTTCATGATAGGAGAACAGCTGCTTGACAGTACCTCCGCCGATTCCGGAAAGGCACCGAAAACCGGCGATACTGCCAATCTTGCCTTGTGGCTCATGCTGCTGTTTACAAGCGGTGGTATCATAGTCTGCATTCTATTCCTGTTTGTGAAAAAGAAAAAGACAAGCGAGTAGGGGCTAACCTACAGCCCCTCTCGCACCAACGGGCAGGCTGCTCCGGCAGCCTGCCCGTTTCTGTGTTTCGCTCAGCCTTGATCGTCGGCAATGGCCTGATCAATCAGCTTCTGCAGCGCTTCTTTCTGTTTCGGCTCTGTGATGGCGCCCACGATCGGGTCCCCCACAAGATTCCCCTCGCGATCTACCACATAAGTGGTCGGATAGGCATACACACCTGTCGCAAAGGTTCCGGCATCACTCTCAGAGTCAAAATAGACGTTCTGGTAGGACGCGCCCTTCTTTTTCAGCACTTCTTTCGCCTCGGCAATCGCTTTTTCGTTCCCGTCCAGCGTGAACGTGTTCACGCCGACGAGCGCACCGTCCTTCTCCTGCAGCTCCTTGTTGAGCGCATCCAATGCACCCAGCTCCTCCACACATGGGCCGCAGGTCGTAAACCAGAAATTCACAAGCGTTACCGCATGCTCCGAAAACAACGTGTCACTCTTCACGTCATTTCCATCCAGATCCTTGCCCTCAAACGCAGGGAACTTCTGCGCGGAACCATTCGCCGGGGTCTGTGAGCTGCCGTCGGAAGGCTGTTCCCCAATCTCCGGATACTTCTCCTCCAGCATCGTCATTTCCTTTTCCAGATCGGCAATCTTCTGTGCCTCTGCCTTGATGAGCTTGTATTCCTCATCCGTAAACTGCTCCTTTGCAGCTTCTATGGTATCCAGCAGGAATTCTCCGTAGTTCTTTCCGTCCTCGATCATCGCCATGCCCTTGTCGGCTTCCTTGAAGACTTTTTCCCAAAGCTCTGTGTTGTTTCCCAGAATCTCGTTTTCCTCTGCCATGAGTTCACTGAGCCTTGCCGCAGCCTCTTCTGCATTTTTCGGCTCGCCTCCCATGCCGCCTGCTTCCTCACCGTTTTTCGCGCCGCAAGCCGCAAGTGCAAATACCAATAGCAGCGTCAGCAGCAGTACAAAAATTTTTGTTTGTTTCATTTCTTTTCTCCTTAATCTTTTTTTATTTTTCTTTTTTACTTTGCCGATGCGTCGGCCGCATCGTTTCTTTCCTCTCGCGTCCAAAATCCGTAACGAAAATGCACCGCACAGGTCGGGCAAGCGCGGGCGCACATCCCGCAGCGGATACACTCCGTGTGATTCGGCGTTTTCGTCACATCCACATCCATCTTGCAGGCTTTGGCGCATTTGCCGCAGGAAACGCATTTGTCCCGATCCACCTGCATCCGAAACAGGGACATGCGATTCAGCAAAGCATAGAACGCACCCAACGGACACAGCCACTTACAGAACGGTCTGAAAAACAGCACGCTCAGCACGATAATCGTAAGCAAAATGCTCAATTTCCAGGAAAACAGCTTGCCCAGTGCCGCGCGAATGCTCGGATTGACAAGGGAAAGCGGGATTGCACCCTCCAAAACCCCCTGTGGACAGAGATATTTGCAAAAGAAGGGATCTCCGATTCCCACATCATTCGCAGCCAGTACCGGAAGCATGCATACCATCACGACCAGAATCCCATATTTGAGATAACGCAGCGGTTTGAGCTTCCGCGAGGAAAACTTCTTCGTTGGAATTTTGTGCAGCAGCTCCTGCAGCCAGCCAAAGGGACATAGAAATCCGCAGATTGCTCTGCCCAGCAGCATGCCCAACAGCAGCAGAAAGCCGACAATGTAATAGGAAAAGCGGTACTGCGGTGAGCCCACCGCGGCCTGCAGCGCACCGATCGGGCAGGACCCGGATGCCGCCGGACAGGAATAGCAGTTAAGCCCCGGAACACAGACGGCTTTGCCCGCGCCCTGATATAGGCTGCCCTTCAAAAAATTCGGCAGATGCAAATTGCTCAGCAGGGTCGCACCTGCCTGCACCCAGCCTCGAAAACGGATCAGCAGATCCTGCACACGCAAAAATTTCTTACCCAATGCCGACACACTCCAGACATAGACGAATCGCCTTGTTCAGCACAGTTTCTGTCTCGCCGCGCTGCACACCGAAGTATAGCATAGCAAGACCGACAAGCAGAAGCAGCACCTGCATGGCTGTCCTTTTTTTATCTACCAATTCCATCATCCTTTCTTTTTTATGATACAGGCGTGATCGCGCAAGCGATGGCTCCTGTATCATCTCAGCTTTCGTTATGCGTACTTTTGTCCTAAGTATAGCACAGCGGGAATAAAGTCTTTGTTAAGAAAGAAAAAAACCGAAAAACAAGTTCCTGCGGGTCCCTGCCTTTCGGTCTCTTTTATTTATTTTTATTGTTCTGCTGTGCGCTGCTTATCTTTCAACGATTAACGCAGTTCCCATACCGCCGCCGATGCAAAGCGTTGCAAGACCGTACTTGGAATCCCGCTTGATCATTTCGTGGATCAGCGTGATGAGGATTCTGCAGCCGGAAGCGCCGATCGGGTGTCCGATTGCGATTGCACCGCCGTTGACATTTGTCTTTTCCGGATCTAAGTTGAGGTCCTTTCTGACTGCCAGAGACTGTGCAGCGAAAGCTTCGTTTGCTTCTACCAGGTCCATGTCCTCAATCTTCAGACCTGCTTTGTCCAGAGCCTTCTTGGAAGCCGGGATCGGACCAACGCCCATGATGGACGGATCAACACCTGCGGAAGCGTAGGATTTGATAGTGCAAAGCGGCTTGATGCCTAATTCATCCGCTTTTTCCTTGCTCATAACGACAACTGCAGCACCTGCATCGTTGATACCGGAAGCGTTTGCTGCGGTTACGATACCGTCTTTCTTGAACGCGCCTTTTAACTTCGCAACCTTTTCGATGGTTGTGCCGAATTTCGGGAATTCGTCTGTATCGAAGATGATCGGGTCACCCTTTCTCTGCGGGATCTCTACCGGAACGATCTCATCTTTGAACTTGCCTGCTTTGATCGCAGCTTCTGCTCTGTTCTGGGAGATAACGGAGAACTCATCAAGCTGTTCTCTGGTGATGCCCCACTGTTCCGCAACGTTCTCAGCGGTGATACCCATGTGGTAACCGTTGAATGCGTCCCAAAGACCATCGTTTACCATCATGTCGACCATCTGGGTGTTGTTCATTCTTGCACCCCATCTTGCTGCCGGCATCGCGTAAGCAGTTGCGGACATGTTCTCTGCACCGCCTGCAACGACGATATCAGCATCGCCTGCTTTGATGATCTGTGCAGCCAGCTCTACAGCTCTCAGACCGGAACCGCAAACCTTGTTGATGGTCATAGCCGGTACTTCGATCGGCAGACCCGCATCCAGTGTCATCTGTCTTGCCACGTTCTGTCCAAGGCCGCCCTGCAGAACTGCGCCCATGATAACCTCATCGACCATTTCCGGCTTGATGCCTGCTCTTTCAACGGCTCCTTTGATGGCGATCGCGCCTAACTTTCTGGTAGGCACGTCCTTCAAGGAACCGCCGAAACTGCCGATTGGTGTTCTTGCTGCACTCACGATTACAACTTCTCTCATTTTTATGTATCCTCCTTACGATAAAAAAATACTTGTGTTTTGCTCTTACAGATATTTAATCACACAATAACATAAAATGCAAGCAGTTTCGTTATTTTTTTAACGAAATCTCTTGTATTTTTTACTATACATCTCCTCAGCTATATCTTACCGAACTTCCGCTTAAAAAACAAGCCCCTCGCGAAAAGTAGTTTATTTAACAATAGCCGTATACTTCTGTGCCAGCTTCCATGGCTTGTAGGACATCTTCGTCAGCCTGAGATTCGCCAGTCCCATATCCTCCTCGCGGTTGACATACACCGTTTCCTCCGGCAGACGCAGACAGAACTCATGGTTGATTGCCTGATACAGACCGCGGATGCGGTCATCCGCTTTTTCCACATGCACCAGCACCGTTTCCTTGCTGTTCGTTCTGGCAAACTCCCCGAGCGTCACCGCCTCGATCTTGCCATGGATGCGAATGATGCCGGACAGCAGCCCCTTGCCGGCGAACTTGAGCAGCTCGCGAATCGCCTCTGTCTCCAGCTCCAGAATCTCCTTCCAGTCCTCCGGCGTCTCACCCAGCTTGTACGCGTTCTTGCTCTCGATGTAAGCCATGACCTCCGGTACGTTCTCCGGCGTCACCTCTTCATAGGTGAACTCGTAATTTTTCATAAACTGGTTGAGATGGTTCTTCTTCGTATGCAGCTTGCGTCCCGCCAGACTCACCAGGTCCTCCTTGCGGTAGATGTAGTCGTCATCATCGCGGTCATGCTCGATGAACAGCGCCCCCTCCTCCGGGAAACATTCCACAAGCAGCGGCACCAGCGATTCCGGCACCAGACTCAGCTCCAGCTTCTGTCCGTTCCCCGCGAAAATCTCCTTCGCCGTAAGCAACGTTTCCCGCAGCTTGGGTACCTCGTAGCTGCCGGTATTGGTCAGTGGGAAGGACATGAAATATTGCTTGTCCTCTTCCGGATCGAGATTGCCCAGCGCCCCGATGCAGAGGTAATCCCCGATGATCTGCCAGCTGATCTGATGCGTGTTGCGCCAGATGTAATTGGCGATATAGGTGTGACTCGACGATTGATAGTCATAGCCGTCAAAATAGGTGTTGAGCAGGTCGATCTGCTCTTTGTTCAAATTATCAAAAGTGTTTTCAAATATCATAAATATCGTTTTTTGTTTCTGTTTTCTTCCTTTCCGTGTCCGTGCCGCACACGCCTCAAACTGCGCATGCTCCGCGAGGGATGAACACGCGGCACACAATGTCTTCTATTCTCCGTCCGACCGCGCCGCGCGTCGTCCGCCGCGCGATTTCGTCCCTGCTGCTCTCGTGCGCACTGCAAGCCGCCCTCCGCGCGCCGTCCGACCACGCGTTTCCGATAGCGCGAAGCCTACTTTACAATCGCTGAAATTGCCTTGAACTCCGGTGCTTTCGCACTGCCTAAGAGCTCGTACAGCACGCTTTCATAAGTCGTGATGACCACGCCCTCCTGCGCGAGTCTGAGGATTGTCCGTTCTTTGTTCTGCGGATTGCGGGAATCGATACAGTCCGTAACCAGCGCCACGCGGTAGCCCTCGCGGATCAGATCCAGCGCCGTCTGTTCTACGCAGATGTGCGCCTCGATACCGGCAAGAATGACCGTACCTTTCGTGCTGTTCTCCAGCGTTTCTGCGAATACCGGCTCGCCTATGCAGCTGAACGAGGTCTTATCGATCGGTTCAAACGCGCCCAGCGCCTCTGCCACAGCCGGAACCGTCGGACCGAGACCCTTGGTGTACTGCTGTGTTACCACCGTCGGAATCCCCAGCACTTTCATGCCCTGCACCAGTCGAATGACGTTTTCTTCAACGGTTTTTGGGTCGGACATCGCCGGCAGTAATTTTGTCTGCATATCGATCAACACGCAGATCGCGTCGTCTTTTTCTATCTTCCAGGTGTGTATCTGTTGTAATAAACTCATTTGATTGCCTCCCATTGCTTTAATGTTTCATATCCCTCGTAATCGTTCAGATCATATTTGATGGCCGAGACTGTGATGTAACCCTCGCGCGCCAGTTTGGTGTCCATTTCATCAGTCCAGGTCTCGTCCTCGACCATGGTCCCCGCGTAGCGATAGGTTACCGTTTCGCCGCTATCCATCGCCTCGTAATACCACTCGTCATACTTGGCATTCCCCAATTGTGCCGCCCGCATACCCTTGATTTCATATTCTGCAAGATCCGGCGCGTTGATGTTGATGACCGACCCGGGTGCGATATGCGCGCAGGCATAAGGCAAAAGCGCTACCGCCGCCTTACACGCAGCCTCAAAATGCTTCGGCGTGTGCGAGGTGAGCGAAACCGCAACCGCCGGGAGTCCCAAAAACGCGCCCTCCGCCGCCGAGGATACCGTACCGGAATACATCGTATCGGTGCCTAGGTTGGCGCCATGGTTGATGCCTGTATAGACCGCATCCGTATGAATGCCGCGCTTCTTCAAAAACAAGGTGCCGAGCTTGACACAGTCTGCCGGCGTGCCATCCACCATATACGCCTCTTTTGCAAAAGGATATGCCTCGACCTTGCTGAACACCACATCCTTGTTGATGCTGATCGCATGGCTGTAAGCGCTGCGCTGTCCGTTCGGCGCGATCACATATACGTCGTGTCCCGCCAGACTGAGCGCTTCCGTCAGCCTGGCGATTCCTTCTGCTTGAATGCCGTCATCATTTGCCACTAAAATATTCATGCCTCTATTTCCATTACCTTTCCGATCGCATCATGGATCACAAGATCCGCCTTGCCGTCATATGGGGTCGGCTGCTTATTGATCAATACTAAATGTTTACCCCTAAAATAGCGAATCAAACCCGCTGCCGGATACACCGCCAGCGAAGTGCCGCCGATGATCAGCGTGTCCGCCGCCTCGATCGCCCGGATCGCGCCCAGCATACAGTCCTCATCCAGCGCCTCCTCATACAGCACCACATCCGGCTTGATGATGCCGCCGCACTGCGGGCAAATCGGGATACTGCCGCGACAATGCGCCGGATCTAGCGTATCGTCGAGATCGTACGCCGCACCGCAGTCCATGCAGTAGTTGCGCAGGATGGAACCATGCAGCTCGTAGACCTTTCGGCTGCCTGCCTTTTGGTGCAGACCGTCGATGTTCTGCGTGACGATCGCCTTAAGCTTGCCCTGCTGTTCCAGATATGCCAGTGCCAGATGCGCCTGATTCGGCTGCGCGTCCGGATAAATCAGATTGTTTTTATAATAATCAAAAAACGTTTCCGTATGCTGCACAAAAAATGTATGTGAAAGGATCTCCTCCGGCGCATAGCCGTACACCTGTTTGGCATGGTACAGCCCCTGTTCCGAGCGAAAATCCGGAATATTGCTCTCGGTCGAAACGCCCGCGCCGCCAAAAAACACGATATTTTGACTCTCGTCGATGATTTCTTTTAATCTCGCGTCCATCTTACCCTCCGATTTTCTTGTCTTTTTCTTGCTAACAGTATACCATTTATGCTAAAATTTTGGTAGTCAAAAGTTTTTGTAAAATTCGTGAAGTTTGCAAAATTTGTGAAATCTCACAGCCTAAAACAAAAGGAGTTTCTGCATCTATGAAAAGCAAAAAAAAGAAAACCGCACTTGTGCTGGGCGGCGGCGGCTCCCGCGGTGCATATGAGGCCGGCGTCTGGCAGGCGCTGACGGAACTTGGGATTGAAATCGATATCGTAACCGGCACCTCGGTCGGCGCCATCAACGCCGCCATGGTCGTACAGGGTGACGTCGATTTGACCGCGCAGCTATGGCGGGAAATCGAAACGCACATGGTCTTTGATGTGCCGGAAGGCAGCCAGCCCATCGAATACGCCCGCGAGATCGTCTTCCACCATGGCGCAGGCACTTCTCGTCTCAAAGAGCTACTCGACACCTATATTGATGAAAACAAGATTCGCAGCGCTGCAATGGACTACGGCATCCCGGTCGTTTCCCTGCCTGCTTTTGAAGCGCATTACCTGTTCAAAGAGGATATTCCCGCCGGACGCCTGACCGACTACATCGTTGCCAGCGCCTCTGCCTTTCCTGCCATTCACAGCTATGAAATCGATGGTGTGGACTATATCGACGGCGGCTATGCCGATGAAATCCCGGTCAATATGGCAATGCAAAAAGGCGCGACGCATGTCATCGCGGTCAACCTCAAGGGCATGGGACTCGTCAAATATGACAGCATCAAAAAAGCGCCGAATCTGGTCTACATCGAGCCGAAATGGGATCTTGGCAACATTCTGATCTTTGACCGCGCCAACGCGAAGCGCATCATGCGACTTGGATATCTGGACACCATGAAGGCCCTCGGACTGCTCGACGGCGATTCCTTTGCTTTTGCCAAAGGCACGTTCGACAAAGCGACACTCAAAGCTGCCGACGCCTGTGCCCGCGTCTTCGGTCTCGACCCGCTCATTCTCTATACACGAGAGATTTTTCTGGAGAAAATTTCTGCAGCCGTACTTGCTGCACAAGCAGAGGCGAAAGACGCGCTCGACCGTTACAGAAGTTTTTCGGGACTTGCCGGATTGCCGAACCCCAAAGAACTGCTCGCGGATTTCAAAGCCATCACCGGGCAGCATATGCCGATTTTCCTCATTGCCTACAGTCTGAAAGAAAAAGGCACAAACAGCCTTTTCCTCAGCCGCGCCGCCCTGCGCCTGCTGCCCGAGCAGATACATGCCGCCAGATTTTTGGTGAAATACGAGCTGGTGTAAGCTGTAGGTGCAGGGTGCGCAGCCGCGCGTGTTCAGTCGCGCGATCAGTGCCCGCATCCTGCCCGCGTCCGGTCTTTGCGCTGACCTCAGCCCTGCTCATGCCTGCCAGTGCCGGATCAATTCTTCCACCAGCCCATCGATCTCACCAAGCGGCAGCTGGCTGTAATAGAAGCTCAAGGCGCTGGTTTCCTGGTCGGTGATTTCCGACAGCGGAATCATCTGTAAGCCGATGGATTTTGCCTCCGCGCAGAGTCTGTCGGCGTTTTTTTTCGAACGGACGTTGACCGTCAAGTTGATGCCCGAATCGGTGCTGCGCGGCGTCACGATTTGTCTGCCATGTGCCGCGAATGCCTGCAGCACCGCGTTCAGCTTCTGCGCGTACAGACTGCGCAGCTTGCGGATTCCGGTATAATAATATCCGTCCTCCATAAAAAATGCCAGCGTCAGCTGCTCGGCCTTCGAACAGGTCTGCGTGTATTCATTCTTGATTTCCCGGAAGATCTGCGCCATTTTTTCGGGCAGCACCATGTACGAAATCTTGATCGCCGGAAACAGCGTGGACGAGAAGGTGCCGAGGTAAACGACGCACTCATGATGATCCAGCCCCTGCAGCGCCGGGACCGGTTTGCCGAAATAGCGCAGCTCGCTGTCATAGTCGTCCTCGATGATCAGGCTTTGATTTCTAACCGCCCAGTCGATCAGCTCGTACCGTCTGCCGACCGGCATCACCGCGCCCGTCGGGAACTGATTCGACGGACTGACGTAAACTGCTGACGGAATATTGGTCGGCAGCTTGTCGATTTCGATGCCGTCTTTGGCGACCGGAATGTGCGAAATCGTAAATCCCCCATCTCGAAACATGCTTTGTACCGGCAGATAACCCGGCGCCTCCAGTGCGACCAGACGGATATCCATCTTGCGCAGAATCCTGCAGAGATGCCCGGTGATTTGCTGCGTGCCGGCACCGATGACAATGCGCTCCGGGCTCGTCGTCACGCCGCGCGAGTGATACAGATATTTGGAAATTTCAAAGCGCAGCGCCGCCTCGCCCTGCGGGTCGCTCTCATACAGCAGCAGCTCTGAATACTCGTTAAAGACGCGCGCCGCGCACTTTTTCCATTTGACAAAATCAAAGCAGCTCGGATCGGTGCGGTACGGGGAAGACTTGGCGGTAAAATCGCGGATATCATAGGCTGCGGCAGATTCGGCTTTCATGCCGCCGGGTCCCGCTGTCGATGCCCCTGCCGCCGTCCCATCCGGCGCGGTCCGCACACCGCGTCGATTGCTGCGCACCTCGGCGCTATCGGTCTGCCCAGCTTCAGCTTTCCCTTGGCTCCGCATGACCGCGTTGCCTGCCTCCACATGGATGGCGTGCTTATCTCCCTGTGTGCCCATGCCGTCCGGCACCGGTCTGCCCGGCATGTTCCGCGCATCTCCGCCTGCCGCGGACATCGCAAGCGGCGCGATCTGTGCCACAAAGTAGCCCGCTTTGGGCTTGCTGACGATATAGCCCTCGACAAGCAGCTGATTATACGCCAGCTCCGCAGTCGTGATACTGATGCCCAGATCTGCCGCCGCACTGCGCAGCGACGGCAGCTTTTCACCGCAGACCATCTCCCCCTGCAAAATGCGTGCTTTGATGGTATCATACAGCTGTAAGTATAAAAATCTTCTCGATGTGTTGTCTTCCTGTAAATATATCGGCTTCATTTTCGCCTCTTTTCCAATCTGTATCTATAAAAATAATTCCGGTTGAATATTTTAATCATAACACATCTGCGGTATAATAGCAATATAACATCAAGATACTCCACTTGCAATCCATACGCGTGACTCGCCTTTTCTTCCAGTGAAATTTGTCGAAAGGCACTGCGCAGCACTTTTCCGAATCATGATTTTTCTCGAGTTATCGGACGGATTGAAATTTGCCGAAAAGCATCACGCAGTATGAAGCCGTGCGTGTAGTATCACAAAAATATAGATCGTAATCGAGGTGACAAGGATGAGAACTTCCGACAAAACAAATACTATCGTTATGACAGCTATGATGATGTGTCTGGTCTTAGTAACGACCTATACCTTCAAGATCCCGACTCCGTTCCAGGGCTATGTACACCTGGGTGACGCAATGATTTTTTTAAGCGTCCTCATCGTCGGCAAAAAATACGGTGCAGTTGCCGCAGCTTTCGGTTCTGCCCTTGCAGACCTGCTCGGCGGCTATGTCGCTTTCGCACCATGGACCTTTGTGATCAAGGGTCTGATGGCGATCGTCATGGGCTTATTCATCGATGCCATGGTCCATCGTAATAAAGCATCGCTCAGAATCGCAGGCGTGCCGCTGATCGAAATTATCGGTATGATCATCGCAGGGCTTGTGATGGTGCTCGGCTACGGCGTTGCCGATGCAGTCCTTGCAGGCAACATCATGACAGGCATTTTGAGCATGCCTGCAAACTGCGGTCAGTTCGCAGCCGGCGTGATCATCGCCAGCATCCTTGCCGCCGCACTATACAAGACCCCTGCCAGGAAATACTTCACCTACAGATTAGACGAGGTCAAGTAATCAATTGCAAATCCATCCACGCAAAAAGCCCCGCGCGCAGCAAACGCCGGGGCTTTTTACGACATCGCCAATTACGGCTCGACGGTCACAAATTTGATCGGCAACGCGATCTGGGTCAGGTAAGCGTCCTTATTCGCGCCATGGGTCGGCGGACCCTCCATATAGATGTTGCGAAAGAAACCGTGTGGTGTCATCCGATGCTGCTTTGCATAGGCGAGTAATTGCGCATGCACCTTCGGAAAATTTTCATATGCACCGCGGTAGTAGATGCAAAGAGCAGATGCAATCGCCGGAAACTGTTTGATTTCGCAGCCTTCACTCTCTGCTGTGACCGGAATGACATACATCCCGCTGTCCGGCTCGTCAATCGGCATTTGAACACACATTTTGTTTTCGATATCCAGGCTGTAGTCTGTGATCGCTTCGATATAGCACTGCCGCAGCTCTGCGGTTTTTTGTGCAAGCGTTTTCCCATGAAACGGTCTGCAAAACGCGCGAAATTCGGGGAGTGATACCTGCAGCACCTCCTGCTCTGCCAGATTTGCCTGGCGCAAGCGCAGGTGCGCGATGTACTGATCGATTCGGTTACGCAGTTGGGTCAATCTGTCAATCTGCGTATCAAGCTCGCCCGAATCATTGAAATATTCTCTAATTTCATCCAGAGAAAGTCCCAGATTCTGCAGGGTGCGGATCAGACGGATATGCACGATATTGTCTGCCGTATAGTAGCGAAAGCCATGTTCGTTGCGGGCAGTGGCAGGCGCTACCAATCCATGCTCCTCATAGTTGATCAGAATGCGGCGCGTGATGCCGACCGCTTTGATCACCTCATTCATCCGAAAAAGCTGTTTGTTGTCTTTTTCTATCATAAGCGCTCACTTTCCCGGTCTGGTTCGACCGATTTCGAAAAAAATTTATGCTTTTTTTGCAATAATACTTGACTTGAACATCGGTGTCTAAGGTATACTTATACTATATCGAATGCTACAATTCATGTCAAGGGAAATTGAAGCTGGACTTTTACCGAAAGAGGAAATACAATCATAATAGGAACAACGAATCGGCAAAAATCGTTCCCCTGTACGCACAACGAATACAAAGGAGGCTACAAATGAAAATGAAAATGAAAATGAAAATGAAAATGACATTGCTTTTGGCTTTCGCTCTGGTTTTGAGCATGATCCCTGCACCGGCATCCGCCGCGCTCAAGAGCGCAGGCTCGCCGACCGAGGTACAGGCTCTGGTATCCAGCGAAAACGTTGAGCATAATTTTGTAAAAGTGACTGCAAACGGCAGCACCCTGGATATCGAGGTGGAAACACCTGTCGTCGCTTCGGAGTACAACTTTAATGTCATCAAGGTCGGCAACACCGGCGGCGTTTGGGTCGGTCGCGTTTATCCGAACGATATGGGAGATTACTGCCAATTTACCTTTTCACTACCGAATACGACCGCACGCACCGGCGCTATGAGCGGTAACTATATTCTGCAGATTACCAAAAAAATCGGTGCAAGAGACAATCCGGTCATCTACAAGAACTGCGCGTTCCGCGTCACAGACGGCCAGTTCTCCATCCTGCAGTATGATGCGATCATCAAGGAAAACGCCCGCATCGATAAGAACGCCAACAGCAAGAAGAAACCGTCCGCATTCAAAAAGACCAACCTCAGCGATGTCAAGAGCATTTGCTTCCGCGATCCGGTGAGCAAAAAAGTCGCCTCTGTCACCAAGAAGAAGGTCAAATACTTCAAGACCGTTTCTGATCAGATCGTCAAGGGCGCAAGCACAGACTACGAAAAACTGCTGAAGATCTACGAATACGTCGCAGAAAACTTCTACTATGACAATATCGCTTTCTCTTCGGGCACAAGGCAATATATCGACCCTTACCTCAATCTTTACAATCTGAGAAACAACAAAAAGAGCGCGAACAGCGAAAACGGTAAGGTCGCAACAACCTGCGTCGGCTATGCGGCAGCAGTCTGCGCGCTGGCGAGAGCGCAGGGCATCCCGACGAGAATCGTCAACGGACACCATATCAGTCTCAGCGTCACAGATGGCTTTCATACTTGGTCGACAGAATCTGATATCACCGAGCTTGACCACTGGTGGAACGAGTGCTATGTAGACGGTCGCTGGATCACCGTTGATGCCACCCCGGGCAACAGCAATAAGTGGAACAGAACTTCCAACACCTGGACCTACACCGGTCTGACCAACTATATCTATTTCGACCCGACACCGGAGCAGCTCGCAACCTCGCATATGCTGCTGGAGGTCAAGGGACTGAAATAGCCACCTGTAGCGCAGCCCGCGCAGATTATCATCGATGCCGATCACCGATCAACGCCGCATCGCTGCGCGCGCAAACGCAAATAAAAACGAAAGAAGGCATACAAATGAAAAAGAATCGCAAATTCCTATCTATCCTTTTGATGCTCACCGTCGTACTGAGCATGAGCTTCGCAGCTATGCCTGCCTATGCAGCAAGCGGCACTGCGATCTCAACGGCGGACGATCTCAAGGCGATGGCAAGCAACCCGGCCGGCAGCTATTATCTGGCGAACGACATCGAAGTCCCTGCCAATCTGATCCTGTTCACAAGCTATGATGCGCCGTTCACCGGCACCTTGGACGGCAACGGTCACACGATCAAAGGCTATACCTACACCGCAAGCGCAGACTGGACTGAGCAGGCCGCATTGTTTGGCTACGCGAAAAACGCGACCTTCAAAAACCTGAAGATGACGGAGGTCAACATCAGTCTCAATCAAGCAGGCACTGTAGCTGCGCTGGTTGCAGCTTCCGAGAACTGTAAATTCACCGATATCAGTGTTTCCGGCAAAATTGTCGGCAAATCTTTGAGCACAGCCGCAGGCATCGTTGCCTACAGCTATGAAGGCGGCACACTGACAAACTGCAAAAATAGCGCGGACATTACAATTACCAACGCTGACGAAGGAAGCAGCGCAGCGGGAGTTGCCGGCTTCATCGGCTCGGCAGGTTCCATGAAAAACTGCTCCAACAGCGGTAAAATCAGCATCAGCGGCAGCATCGAGGCAGCGTCGATCAGCGCAGCAGGTGTTGTTCTCAATGTCGGAAAGGCAACCTCCTGTAAAAACTCCGGCGCGATCAGCGTATCGGCGATCGGAAACGGAAGCATGAACGACGCGTGTATTGCTGCAGGGGTTGCAGTTGAAGTCGATACCGCAGTTTCCTGCAGCAATACCGGTAAGGTCAGCATGAGCGCGACCGTCGAAGCCGTAGACCCGCACCGGGTAGGTGGTGTCTTTGGCTCGGTAACCAAATCGGCAAGCAAATGCTACAACAAGGGCGCAGTCAGCTTCAGCGGCAAATCCTACCGGGGTATTTATGTCGGCGGGCTCGGTGCATATCTCCCGAAAGTCAGCCAGTCCTACAACAAAGGCGCTGTCACCGTAAAAATGTCCGGCGCGAAGAAAGCAGAGGACAATAAAATCGGCGGTGTCAGCGGCGCAGTCGTAGATATGCGCAACTGCTACAACACAGGCAGTGTAACGGTAACAGGCGTTGCTTTTGTCGGCGGTATTTCCGGCTATGCAGATCCTTGGGATAATAAGGTTGTAAACAATTACAATACCGGCAAGGTCAAAGTCTCCACAAAGGGCGCGTTCAAAGGACAGGTTATCGGCGGTTATGAGGGCGCAGAGATGGCGAAAAAACGCAACATCTACGACAACTACTACACCGGCTCCGGCAAGGCTTACGGCTGGGGATTCGTTACCTGGCATAAATGGGTTGCCAAGGCCAGCAAAGTTTCTTCCGTCAAAGCGGCAAACTGCCCGAAGCTGAGCTCCAAATACTGGACCTACTCCTCCAAGTACGGCAGAATGATCCTCAAAAATAACAAAGAAAAATAGACAGGAAACGCCCGCGTTGAATCTCCTGGGGCTTTGTGCGAGGCGCTTACCACCTCCTGTGCAAAGCCCCTGCGAAACCAAACGCGGGCGTTTTATCGTATTTTGATTCGTTGGTGCGCTGCATGCCTCGCCCTACACCTTCGCTGCCGATCGTATGACCGGAAGCTGATCCTGCTGCGCTGCGGGCTGCGTGCCGCGGCTACGCTTTTGCGAAGTTGAGCGCCTCGCTGGTCTGATACACCTTCCCGTCCTTATCGACCAGGATCGCTTCCACGCCCTCGATGCTGTTTACCAGCGCGAGGGCGTTTTCGATACCCAGCGCCAGGCAAGTTGTCGAAAGCCCGTCACAATCGACAGAGCGCCCCTTCGCGGCGATGATGGTCGCGGACAAGACATCGGTATCGGTCGGATAGCCCGTCTCGCTGTCCAAAATGTGGTGATACTTCTTGCCGTCCGCGATAAAATATCGTTCATACGTTCCCGAAGTTACCACCGTCAGATTCGATGCAGGCAAGGTGCCGAGCAGCGCACCGCCCTCGGACTGCGGGTCTTTGATGCCGATGCGGAAGTCTGTTTCCCCCGCCTCGGTATCAAGCATTGACCGCGTCTTGCCGCCGAGTGCGACGATGTTACCGCCTAAATCAACAATCGCACTCCGCACGCCTTTCTCTTCCAGAAATGCCGTCACCCGGTCGGCGATATAGCCCTTGGCGATGCCGCCCAGATCCAGCTCCATCTTTGGGTCCACAAGCCGCACTGTATTCCCGTCGATCTCAACCTTGCTGTAATCCACATGCCGCATAGCCTCAGCCAATACCTGCGCGTTTGGAATCTCGCCCGGCGCGGCTTCGTCTGCTGCCGCCTCTCCCTCGACCGCTTCGCCTGCCGCACTCTCTCCGCTGTCCTCTA